>DASYSN010000448.1:0-6473 GCA_036003305.1 Thermoanaerobaculia bacterium | reverse complement strand
GCGCCACACGGGGGCTACGCCAGTTCCGGGAGCTTGGCGCCCTTCTTCAGCGCGGGCTCGAAGAGGTCGCCGACCTTCGCGTAGCGATCGGGCATCGTCCGGATGTTGAACTTCAGCGGATCGAGCTTTTTCGTGACCTCTTCCCATTTGAGCGGCGCGGAGACCGGGGCGCCGTCGATGCCGCGGAGCGAATACGGGGCGACCATCGTCTTGCCGTACGCGTTCTGCATGCAATCGAGATAGAGGCGCCCGCGCCGTTTCGCGAGCGAGCGTTCGACGGTCATTGTCGGGACCTGCCGCGTGACCGCCGCGGCGATGTTGCACGCGAAGTCGGCGGCCTGCTCGTGCGTGTAGCCGGGCTTCAGCGGAACGAACACGTGAATGCCGCGCTTGCCCGACGTCTTCGGAACGCTCGGCAGCTCCAGATGCTCGAGGAGGCCGCGCATGACGATCGCGGCGTCGATCGCCTGTTCGATCCCCTTCCCTTTCGCCGGATCGAGATCGAAGACGAGCCAGTCCGCCTGCTCCAGCTTCGGCGCGCGCGAGGCCCACATGTGGATCGTCAGGACCGACATCTGCGCGAGCCAGCGGACGTCGTCGATGTTGTCGATGGTCAGGTGCTTGACCTTGCCGCGGCTCGAAACGCGCGTTGGCGTCTCGACGTGGCTCAGCCAGTCAGGTGCTTCACGGCCGAGGTGTTGATGGAACCACGACGGCTTGCCGACGCCCTGGTTCCAGTGCTCGAGCGAGAGCGGCCGGTCGTGCAGCGCCTTGATGAGCGGCTGCGCCATCGCCTCGTAGTACGCGAGGACGTCGGCTTTGGTGTAGCCGTCTTTCGGATAGAGCACGCGTTCGGGGTGCGTCAGGGTGACGCGCGTCCGCCCTTTCGCGGCGGGAGTGGGCTTTTTCTTGATCTCACTCACGACTTTCTCCCTCACCACTTCCTCCGGCGACTTGTCGTCGCGCAATCCCAGGAACGACGGATGACGCAGCCGGTTGTCGGCGGTCCACTCCGTGAACGCGACCTGAGCGACGAGGCGGGGCTTGACCCAGTGCGCGTCGCGGATGCGCGGCGCGTCCTTCGCCGGCGACGCCGGGACTTCGTCTTTCGCGAGCCGGTCGCGCAGCTCGATGCGGAGCTTCGACGAGAAGCCGGTGCCGACTTTGCCGGCGTAGTGCATCGTGCCGTCGTCGCCGATGTAGCCGAGGTGCAGGGCGCCGATCTCGCGGGTCGTGGCGGTCGAGAGCGTGTAGCCGATCACCGCCAGCTCCTGCTCGTTGAGCGCCTTGACCTTCACCCACTCCTTCGAGCGGCGACCTTCATAGACGGACGTCAGCCGCTTGCCGATGATCCCTTCCCAACCGTCGGTCGCCGCGCGGTGCAGCGCGTCGATGCCCGCCATGTCGAGCACCTGCGCCACTTCGATTCCGGCCGGCGCGCGGCGGAGGAGCTTCTCGAGCGTCGCGCGGCGCTCGGTGTACGGCCGCCGCCGCAGGTCTTCGCCGTCCAGCCAGAGGACGTCGAACACGATCATCTTCTCCCGGTTGGTCCCCCTTTGCAGCAACTGGAACCTCGGCACTCCCTTTTCATCCTCGGCGACGATCTCGCCGTCGAAGACGACGTCCTTCACCTTCAGCTTCGCCATCGCCTTCGCGACGGTCGGGAAGCGCGGGATGAGATCGAGCTCGTTGCGGCTCCAGATCGCCATGTCGCCGTTCGTGATCGCGGTCAGCGCGCGGAAGCCGTCGTACTTGAGCTCATACGCCCAGTTCTTGTCGTCCGGCGGCGGCTCGCCGACGAGCGTGGCGAGCATCGGCGGAAAGAGATGCCGGAGGAGCTGTTGTGGTGTGCGCGTCGCCATCGTCAATGGCTCGGGATGATGCGGATCTCGTCGAATCCCTCGTCGAGCGTTGGCGGGAGGAGCTGCTTCTTCGTCCGGAAGATGGCGACGTCGGGGACGCGCGCCTTTCCCTGGCGCGCGCGGTTGCGCATGAGCGACGTCGGGACGTGCGCCTCGAAGTAGACCGCGATGACGCGCGCGCCGCGGCGGTGGCCGAGGGCGATGAGCGGCGCGCGGGAGTCGAGGGTCGGATTCGTGTTGTCGACGACGACGCTCCGGCCGGCGGCGAGCGCCTCGTCGATCTGTGCTGACTGTCGCGTGTCGCGATTTCGCGCGTTCGGCATCAGGTCCTTGCTCACATGCACGTGCGTTGCCGCGAAGTGCTCGTGATACCACGTCGTCTTGCCTGACCCTTGCAGTCCGACGAAGATGATCAACTCGAGTTCCATGGGACGTTACATCCGCAAATTGTCGCGCATCGGGCAGTCGTTGGGGCCGAGCGAGGAGCGTGGGTTCGCCATGTGGGTCGGCTACGATATCGCCGGCGCGGGCGGCGACCTCTCGCAGTACGGCCTCGTGAACGTCGACGGCTGGAGCGGAGCGCAGCTCGCCGAGTACGGCGTGGCAACTTTCAAACCGGCGACGCTGGAGGAGATCGAACGATGGAAGAGCTGAAAGCGGTGATGCTGGAGATCGCGTCGGACCTGAAACGGATCCCCGGACCGATTCCCGAGAACCTGCGCCTCCGATTCATCGAAGTCCGGTCGCAGCTCTTTACACGAGGCTACTTCGACCCCGTGCTCGCCCGATTCGACGGCGCCACTGTCCCGCACGCGTCGAACGAAGAGATTGCAGCGGAGCTGGAGAAGCTGGCGGGTTGACTCTCCCGTGTGGCGCGGGCTGGAAAGCCCGCGCCACACGAAAACCTACGCGAGCCGGCCGGTGATGCGCAGATAGCAGTCGTCGTCGCCGACGAGTTCCACGCCTCCGGACGCCTGCCAGGAGCGGAAACGGGCCTGAACCCGCGGATCGTCGATGTGCTGCTCGCCGCCGAATACCGTGGCGAGGAACGTGCGGGGAACGGTGGAGACGCCCTGCCTGCGGAAACGCTCCATGCCAACCTGCAGCGCGTCGAGCCGGAACGCGATGTCCTCGTCGAGCAGCTCCGGCGTCGCCCCGGTCCCGGCGGCGGAGCCCAGCTCGAGAAAGCTCTCGAACGTGAGCTGATGGAACTCCTTGACCCCGCGGGCGCGCAGCTCGTCGTCGCTCATCTCGTCGGCGAGCGTGAGGCCGGGAATCTCCGTGCCAATGCCGTCGACTTCCCAGCCGATCCAGCGATCCTTGCCGAGGAGCGCGATGCGTTTGGATGTAGCGAGCCATTCGGACGTTCAACGAAAAAGATAGCGAATTCGGAATCCCCGCGCCTCTAATTTTTCGGTCCCGGCCACGCAGTACGTCGTCCCCGAATCCCCCAGGGTCATGGGTCGATAGTGGCCGGGACTGCCCATACCGTGTAGTTGGAGAGCCGCGCGACGACGCGTGCATGCCTCGCAATGAGGCGCAGCGTCTCGTCGCGGTTCTCCATCGGTGTACCGTTGATCTGCAACCGCTCCTTGACGATCACCCAGCGGACGTGCCGCTGCCGGATCAGCGCGTCGATCGCCCGCGCGTCGTACGGATTGATCGTGCGGTCGAACATGACGACGGGGAAACGCGGACGGCGTCCGGTCGTGAAGTAGAAGAGATCCTCGCCGGGGAGGCAGACGATCGCGTCGTCGCGGGGGATGTTGCGATCCGTCCACGCGACAAGCTCGCGGAAGCCGGAGCGCCAGTCGAAGTCGAGCTTCGCGTACGTGAGCCGCTCGCTCTTCACGACGTACGGGATCCCGCCGAACAGCAGCGCCGCGGTGAACACGATCGCCAGCGCGAGCGGAACGCGGCGCAACGCATACGCGGCGATGATGACCAGCAGAGGCCATATCGCGTACGTCGATCCCCACGTCATCTGCGACAGGAACGCGCCGTGAACCGTCGCAATCAGGAGCAGCGGGATGAGCTCCCGCGCGAGCAGCGCCGCGATCGCACCGCAGACGAGCACCAGCGGCCACGCGCGGAGCAGGTTGATCTCGCGTTCGAGCGGATCGTCAGCGACGTAGATCCGCGCAATCGACCAGACGAACGGCACTGCCGCGATCGCGATCCCGAGCGCTCGCTGCCACCGTGCGAGGACGACGCCCGCGATGACCAGCGCGATCCACCACATCAACGTCGGATCGACGTACATCGACAACACCTCGCCGATCGGCGGAAGGCGTCGCGCCGCGGCAAAGCGGATCGTCCATTGAATGTAGTTGCCGATGCCGAAGACGGCGGCGACGGCCGCGATGGCAACCACAAGTCCCGTCGCAATGCCCGCCAGCAGCCGCCATTCGCGCGCGATCACCGCCAGAACGATGACGGCGATCAGGAACGCGAGACCGATGTTCTGCTTGATGAAGAGCGGCAGCACGGCCGCGGCGCCGATCCAGAAGCGTCTCGCCGATCGTTGCCACGCGAAGACGATGGCAAGGATCGCCAGGCAGCAGTCGGGATCGTAGAACGGGTGCGGGAAGATGCAGTAGATGCCGAGGGGGATGAGCGGGAGCGTGAGGATCGCGGCGCGGGCGCGTTCGGCGGCGCATCGCACGATCGCGTACGTCAGGCCGGTCGCGGCGCCTCCCGCGACGACCGCGTACGCCGCGTGATGCCACAACGCGCGGCCGAAGAGCTTGATGATCAGCGCCTGCATCACGAAGGTCAGCGGCGCGTACGGAAAAGGGAAATCGCGATAGGGCACATCCCCCATCGCGATGCGGGTGGCGTTCTCCAGGATATAGCTGAGGTCCCACAGAACGGTGAGGCGCGCGTTCTGCACGAGCACCACGAGACTCGTCGCAGCGCCGAGCGCAAGCGCAAGCACGAGATCGGCGTGCGTTAATTCGTGATCGCAATTCTGACGTGGCACTGGTACGATTGGCCCCTAGCCCGGCAATGTTCGAAACGGTCGCTCCCGAAGCGTTCGCGAAGCGCAGTCACCGCGTCTTTTACCAGACGCTGCCGGTGTCGCTCACCCTTCACGCGCTCGTGGTCATCGGAATCGGCGCCTCGTTGCTGAACCAGCTCGACTTTCCGACCGAGTCGCCGCACCAGGTGCGCGCCTACGAGCTCGTCGAGCTTCCGCCTCCGCCGCCACCACCGCCGCCGCCCGCTCCGAAGCCGGTACTGAAGCCGCAACAGGTGCCGCAGAAGCTGATCGACGCGGCGAAGCTCCTCGCGCCGACCGTGATCCCCGACAAGATTCCCGACGTCAAGGACACGCCGCCGATCGAGCCGATTCCTCTTCCTCCCGACGCGTTCAAGAACCTCACGGCGAGCAGCGTCGGCGTCGACGTCGGGATCACCGGCGGCATCGAAGGAGGCACCGGCACGCCTCCGCCTCCCCCGCCGCCGCCGCCCGACGGACGTCTCCACGTCAAGCGCGGCGAGCGGGTGCCGAACAAGGCGCTCCGCCAGGAATACCCGAACTATCCGGAAGACGCGCGCATCCGCGGCTACGAAGACAACGTCGTCGTCCGCTACGTGATCGGAAAAGACGGAAAGATCAAGGACATCACCATCATCGATCCCCCCTACCGGCAGATGTTCGCCGACACCGTCCTCCACACCATGCGCGGCTGGAGATTCACGCCGTACATCAACGAGAACGGCGAGCCGGAGGAAGTGGTGCACGAAGTCCAGTTCAACTTCCAGATCCACTAGCTTCGTGCCCGGCGTGAGCCTTGCTCAATCGAAGGCATGCTCGAGCTGCCGGTGATCGGCCTCGAATCGGAATTCAAAGTCTTCGTCGATGACGTCGAGATCGTGCCCGAAGAGTACTGGCGGACGCCCCGCGCGTTCATCACCACGCCGACCCTGAAGCGCACGACCAAGTCAGTGCAGCTCCCGACCGGCGGCGCTCTCTACTTCGACGGCGGCGTGCTGGAAGTCGTGACGCCGGTGATCGAGCTGGCGCCGCAGTCGACGGCGCGCGTCGTCCGCAGCCTGTGGGAACAGATCCGATTCGTGCGCGAGCAGCTCGACGCATGGGAAAAGACCAACGGCGCGCGCATCCGCCTGCAGGCCTTCAGTTGCCACGTGAACATCTCGTTCGAGCTTTCGCGGGAGCAACGCCACCGCAACCGCACGATCCAGAAACTCGCCGTGCTCCTCTCCCGGCTGCTGCCGGTGCCGGTCATTGTGACCGGCGAGAACCGCCGCTCGACGGGGATCGGCGTCCGGCCGCGGCGCGACCGCGTCGAGATCACGCTCGACTTCACGCCCGAGCCGGGCCTCATGGCGACGACGGTGGCGCTGATGGTCGGGATCGTTCGCGACGTCATCGAGTGGCCGTCGTATCTCGTCTCCGAAATCGGCAAGCGCGGCATCCCGCTCATCGCCGGCGTCGAGCCGGGCCGCCATCCGTCGCGCAACGGGTGGGTGACCCGCGACTTTCACTTTCCGAAGAACCCGTTCACCGCCGACATCGACGCGCCGGAATGGGAGACGACCGACGGCCGGAAGTTGTCGCTGCGACGCATCGCGCTCGAGATCACG
>DASYSN010000447.1:0-3361 GCA_036003305.1 Thermoanaerobaculia bacterium | reverse complement strand
GTTGCCTACGTGCCGAGCTCCGTCGTGATCAGCGGCTGTTGCAGCGGCCGAGGCGAGCCGGCATGGACGGTCGGCGGAAAGCCGGTCGCGTACGTGCCGCCGCGCCTGCAAGCCGACTTCGCTCTCCGCGAGCGTGCCGCGATTCGCGTCGAGCAGATTCATGGCGGCGTCCTTCTCATCTCCGGAACCGATGACGAGGTCTGGCCGTCGGAGCGGATGTCTACCGAGATCATGGAACGTCTCGAGCGCAATCACTTCCCGTATCCGTTCAAGCGTCTCTCGTACGAGCACGCAGGCCACGGGATTGGGCGCCCCTACACGTCGACGGTCGATATCAATTCGGTCCGCCATCCGCTCACCGGACGCCTGATGCGCCTCGGTGGCACGCCTGCTGGAACCGCGCACGCCCGCAGCGATTCGTGGCCGGAGGTCCTCGCATTTCTGGACGAGAACCTCCGTCATTGACCTGCCGTCACTTCGTGAGAAGCGCCACCACGTCTTCGTGTTTCGCCTTCTTCGCGAGATCCAGCGGCGTCGAGCCGTCGTCGGCGCGCGAGGTGGTCTCGGCTCCGTACGAGAGAAGCAGCTTGACGAGATCTTCGCGGCCGCTCTGCGCCGCTTCGTGCATCGGCGTGATTCCCTCCGCCTGACGCACCAGTGCGTCGGCGCCATGATCGAGCAGCAGCTTCGCCGTTGCGTACTGGCCCGAAAGGAGTGCGGTCTGGAGCGGCGTATTGCGGAACTTCGATTTTGCGCGGGAGTTCACGTCGGCGCCGCGGTTGATGAGGAGCTCCGTATTCGCGGTGTTGCCGGCGAAGGCTGCGATGTGGAGCGGCGTCCAGCCGAACGGCGTTCGCTCGGCGACGCGCTTCGGATCCTCTTTGAGCAGCGCCTCGAGTTGATCCGGCGTTCCGAACGCGGCGGTCTCGAAGAGGCCGAACTTGGGCTTGCGCGCGAGTACCGCTTGCAGCATCTCATTCGACTTCGGATCGAGGAAGACCTCCTGGCCTTTCGGTATTGCGAACATCGCCATGAGCGTCACCGAGACGCCGCGCGGATTCGTCGCGTTGGCCAGCTCCGGCTCGGACTGGAGCATCGCGTTCACCGTCGTCAGGTCGCGCGCGGATACGGCCTTGACGAACTCTTCGGACGTAGAAAGAAGCAGCGAAATCATCAGCATGAACATGCGGCCAATATCGCCCCCGGTTGCGTCCCGGCACCAGTGCCGCTCGCTCTACGCGGAAGATCGTGACTTTTGGCCTATTCAGAACCGCAGCGGTGATATGGCATCCTGACGCGATGACCGAGAGGCGCATCGGGACCGTCATGTGGCTGATGGTCGGTGTTCCCGTGCTGGTTCAGCCGCAAGGGGACCTCTGGCGCCTCGCCGCATGGGCGTCGGCATTCGCGCTCTTCGGCGTTCTCTATCTCTTCGGCCGCGGCGTCACGCCGCTCCTGATCGAGGCCGCGGCCGTCCTAGCGATGGTCCTGACGCGCTGCAACGGGTTCGAAGGAACACTACTCGTGCTCGTCGCGATGCAGGTCGCCGCTCGCTTTGCGCCTCGGACCGCAATCGCGTGGGTCGCGGTGCAGACGCTGCTCCTCGGCGCCGCGATCAGCATTCACTGGAGCCTGCGGCCCGCTCTGATGCTGGCGCCTCCGTACTTCGGCTTCCAACTGCTGGCGGTCGCCACGATCGCGTCGATGACGCGGCTCGCCACGGCCACGCGCGAGGTGGAGCGCCTCAGGATGAGCCGCGATCTTCACGACGCCCTCGGCCACCGTCTCACCGCGCTGACGCTCAATCTCGAAACCGCGTTGAGACGCGTCTCGAACGAAGAGGCGAGGGAGAGCATCGAAACCGCCCGTACGCTCGCGAGAGATCTCCTCGGCGATGTCCGCGAGATCGTTGGGGCAGCCGTCGGCGACGCCGATCTCGCGAGCGGCCTCGAACGCCTCATCGACTCCATCCCGAAGCCGCGCGTCCACCTGCAGGTCGACTCGCGGCTCGACATCGTCGATCGGCAACAGCGGCAGATCCTGTTGCGAACGGTCCAGGAGATCATCACGAATGCGGCAAGACACTCCGAGGCCGCGAATCTCTGGATCGTGATCGGCAGGGAGGCGGGCGAGTTGCGAATTCGCGCGCACGACGATGGACGAGGCGCGGCGGATGATGCGGCGGGCTTCGGGTTGCGCGGCATGCGCGAGCGGGTGGAGAGCAGCGGCGGAACGCTGACGACCGGCAGCGTCCCCGGCCACGGCTTCGAGGTCGTGGCGTCGATTCCCGTGAGCGGCGCATGATCCGCATCTTCATCGCCGACGATCAGGCGTTGGTCCGGCAGGGCATTCGCGCGTTGCTGCAGACCGATCCCGAGTTCGCCGTCGTCGGCGAAGGCGGAAGCGGCTCCGCCACCGTCGCGGCGGTCACGCGCGCCGCGATCGACGTCTTGCTGCTCGACGTGCGGATGCCGGACAAGAACGGCATCGAGGTCATTCGCGATCTGTCGCAGAAAGACGAGTTGCCGCCGACGCTGATCCTCACGACCTTCGACGACGATGCCGCCGTCATCGACGGAATCCGCAGCGGTGCGCGCGGCTTTCTCCTGAAGGACGCGTCGTTCGAGCAGTTGGCGAGCGCCATTCGTGCACTCGCGTCGGGTACGACGGCATTTCAGCCGGCGACCGCGGAGCGTCTCTTCCACGCGCCGCCGGCGCATGCGGCGAGTCACGATCAGCTCACCGAGCGCGAGGTCGAGGTCGTACGGCTGATGGCGGGTGGTTTCAGCAACAAGGAAATCGCGCACGCTTTGGGGACAGCCGAGGGGACGATCAAGAACCACGTGTCGAACATCCTGGCGAAGCTGGGCGCGCGCGACCGCACGCGCGCAGTGCTGCGCGCGCTCGAGCGCGGACTGCTGTGAACTTGACATGAACCGGTGCGGAGCGTAATCTCCCGCGCCAACATGACACGCCACATCACCAACGCCGTTTCCCTTATCGCCCGCGAGGGCGTTGAGATGATGGGCCGAATGGTGATGCGCCGCCCGGGCGCAGACGCGTAGTCGCGACCCGGGTCCCTCCTCGTTTCTCCCCAGTCCACCGCAACGAGAAACCGCTATCTGCACGCGTCCGCGTGCAAGGAGATCACGTCATGTCCTACCGTTTCGACACCCTCGCCATCCACGCCGGCCAGCCTGACGACGACGCCACCGGCGCCGTCGCGTTTCCGATCTACCAGACCTCGACGTTCCGCCAGACCGAGCCCGGCGTCAACAAAGGCTTCTGCTACGCGCGTACCGATCATCCGACGCGGCGCGCGCTCGAAGAGAACCTCGCCGCACTCGAGGGCGCGCGATAC
>DASYSN010000446.1:0-4684 GCA_036003305.1 Thermoanaerobaculia bacterium | reverse complement strand
CGTTCGTGTCGAACGTCCACCGCTGGATGCTGCGTCCCGTCGACGGAAGGCGCTGGATCCAGTTCCAGTCCGCGCGTTTCTCAATGCGCGCATCCCTCGTCAGGTCGACCGCGACGATGTCGAACGCGACCGCTTTGACGTTGCGCCAGGTGAGCTGAATCTCCTGCTCCGACGTCGGCAGGAACGATCCGGCGGTGTACACGGCCAGCGACGGCGACTCGATCGTAATGATCGCTCGCTCTGCGTCGTCGTAGTACCGCGACTCGTTGTGCGTGAACTCGCTCACGATGCGGCGGTACAACGCCAGCGCCTTCATGTTGTCCGGCTTGGTGATCGCCTGTCCGTCTTCGACGATGATGCCGCCGCGCTGCGATAGCTGAGTCGCCGCGGTGTAGAGCGCTTCGCCGTACCACGGCGTCGTCTTCCCCATGGCGATGACCTCGTCGAGCAACTCCAGCGCGCGCTCGATCGACTCCGGCTTGTACTCAGTCAGGAGGTGCGACGCGTACAGCAGGCGCGTGTGCGCGCGATCGTCCGGCGTGTCAGCGATCGCAACGGCGTTGGCCAGGATCTCCTTCGCGATCGCGGCCGGCATGTAGCGGAACGCCGAGCCGTTCTCGTTGCCGGTGATGCGAAACACCATGTCGAGGTAGCGCTTACGCGCCGCAGGCAGGTCGACGCTTCCCGCCCACCAGTCGAGCGCCGCGGCGTACCACTTCATCGCGGCATTCGCATCGCCCTCCCGCTCGACCGCGTAATCGCCGAGGGATTCATTCGCCTCGGCGAAGACGCGGTCACGATCGTCGGACCGCACCAGCGCTTCGAGCGCCTTGCGCGCATCCTCGCGCTGCTCTTCGTCCGCCCGCCACGCCGTGTCCGCAAGCCGCATCTCCACCCAGCGCTTCTCCTCGGGCGTCAGCGCGAGCTTCGACGCCTCCTCGTACGCCGCATGCGCCTTCGCGAACGACTTCTCCGCGACAAACGCCTCCCCCCTCCCTTTCAGCTCCGCATACGGTGCCGGCGCAGCGACGGCGAACAGCGTGAGGAGGAGGAACAGCAGCGTATTCATACCTTCTTAGATTAGCGGGCCGGGCAGAAGGAAACCGGTGAATGCCCGCAATCACATCATCAACAACGTGTTCTCGACGCGCCGGCGCCACTCCGTCGAGCAGTGCGGATGACTGAGCGCGCGATTGAGCGCTTCTCTTGCGCCGAGGACGTCGCCCTTCGTGCGGCGCAGCATCGCGAGCTTGACGAGTGACGGAACCACGTTCGCGGACGCCGCTTCGACCTCGCAGAGGCGTTCGAAGAGCGCGATCGCCTGCGGCCGGTCGCCGGTTCTCTCCGCGAATGCCGCGGCGCGGGAGAGGAATTGCGGCATACGGTCGGACTCGAAGACCGGCTGCATCTCGAGGATCAAGTCACCCGCCGATTTCGAATCCGCCGCGGTGCAGTAACCGGCGAAGAGACTCGCGGACGCCGCGTCGATCGATTCCCCCACTCCCGTCGTCAGCGCGCGATCCAGCGCCGCGCGGAGCTCCACGGTATGCACCACGGGCTGCTTCGCGATCTCGGGTCGCGCTCCCCTTCCGAGCCGAATCACGCGGAGGAGCAGCACGAACGCGAATCCGTAGAGGAAGCCGGCCACGTGCGCCGTAACGGCAACCCCCGAATCGCCTTCCATCGGAATCGAGACGAGTTGCGCCAGAAACCAGATCGGGAGGATGAAAATCGCGCGAATCGAAAATCGGTAGTTCCACATCGGGACGAATGCGATCGGGATGAACAGAAAGTCGATGTGCGACAACGCGAAGCGGAAGAGATACGCCCCCATCAGCGCGGCGATCGCGCCCGACGCTCCGACGAGCGGCTGCATCAGATTCGGATGCATCGCGGAGAAACCGAGCGCGCCGGCGATGCCCCCGGTGAGATAGAGACTCACGAACAGCGCGCGGCCGTACGCCATCTCGATGAAAGGACCGATGGCGAGGAGGAACAGCATGTTGCCCGCGAGATGCATCCAACCGCCGTGCAGGAACATCGACGTGAGCATCGTGGATGGTTCGCGGAGCGCGGGGATGTACGCCATGCGGACGTCAGGAGCGGCGCTGTATCGCTCATAGACGTCGCGCGCCATCTCGCCGATCTCGTCCTGCTCCTTCGACGCACGCCAATCGGGGACCGATGGATCAGGACGCGGAACACGGTCGCGAAGATCGGCAGGAACGAGGCTCGCCATGTACGGCGGCACGCTGAGATACGGCCGGTCGCGAAGGTACGTGACCGCGGATCGCCACGAGTGCATCAGCTCTACGCGTTGCTGATCGCTGGACGGGACGCAGAACAGCAGGAAGAAAAGGACGTTCGTGACCACGAGCGCGTACGTCGCCCACGCGTTGCGCCGCAGAATGCTCTCGCCGCGTCCGACCGGAACGATCAGCATGGATGCCGTCTATAATGTCCCAATCCAAAATCGAACCGGTCAAAAAATGAGCGAACGATGAGCGCGACCACGTGGACTGTCGACGTCGACGGCGTGGTTCATACGATCAGTGTGGAAGTCAACCCGGAGGCGCGACGCGCGATGATCCGCGTCGACGGACGTCCCGCCGCGAAGCCGCTGAGTGACGAGGAGACCGAGCGTCAGATTGCCGTCGGAACGAAGCAATACCTGCTGCGCCGTATCGGTGATGACACGTTCGATCTCGACATCGCACCGGCGACCTTTCTCAACCCGGCGCACCCGGCGACAGCCGCGCGTCCGCGCGCGCGAACGCAGTCGCAACCCATGCCGCCGCAACGCTCAGTCCTCGGCAAAATCCTGAAGATCGCCGGCGGCGTCATCGCCGTGCTCTTCGTCATCGGACTGCTGCGCATCGGAAGCCAGGGGCTCGCGTACAAGAACGTTCCCTGGCAGCCGTATCGGGCCGATGACGGCTCCTTCAAAGTGAACCTCGCCGGGGAACCGCAGGAGAGTTCCGAGGAACGGAACATCGGCGGCGAGATCTGGAAAGTCGTGACGCTCAAATCGAAGTATCGCAATCACTTTTACCTGGTCGATTATGTCGACGTGCATCGCGTCGTGACCGAAGCGAATCAGCCCGAGCTGCTGCAGCAGTTCTTCAGCGCAGTGATGGGTGCGTTGACGGCCAAGAATATCGAGCAGGAGAAGACGACGATGGCGAGGAATCCCGCCATCCGTTTCGTCGCGCATCTGCCGAAAGGCCTTGGAGAGGGGGAGGAGAAGCTGAATGTCGACGCGCGCATGAAGGGAGAGATCGTGATGCGGGACAACCGGATCATCCTCGCTTACTCGCTCGCAGCCGAATCGGATCCGATCTCCTGGGACCGCGACAAGTTCATCGAGTCGTTCGAAGTCCAACCGCCCGCGCCTCGCTCGCAGCAGTTGATCACGACCATCGACTATCAGGACGCTCCACGTCCCCCGGCAACATCCACGCAACCGCCGACCAGCGTCACGCGGATCTATGTCGACGCCAAGACGAAGACCTACTGGCCCGAGGACTGTGCCGGCCGGCCAGAGCGGGCGTCCCCGATGGCGAAGAGTCTCGCGATCAGCCAGGGCTATACGCTCGCCCCTTCGTGCGCAAAATAGTCTGTGCCTGACAACGACATCGTCGTTTTCCAACTGATCAGCCGCGGCGACTCGAAGTGCGACGCGTCGAGCTCCCCGTCGCCGCTTTCCAGATCACGATGAAAGGGTTCGATGTGCGGCGCAATCTTCTCGCGCGCGTCGTCGATCAGACCGATGCTGCGGAAGCTGAACGAGTTCATCACGAATCGCGGACTGATCGAAGCGATCGACCTTCTTTACTGGGACGCGAAGCGCAATCGTCCAAAACGGGGGACGACGACTTCGTCTCGGCCGGGTAATTTGCGAAGACTGATCGCAGTCCTGCAGCAACTCGACTTCAACTACGATCTCTACGGCATGACCGCGGCCGAGATCCTGCAACTGCTGCCCGCCGAATTCGACGCGTGGCAACCGCCGCCGTTGTTGAAGGGAGCCCGCGCGACCGCTCGCGAGGGCTTGGTCACGGCGAGGTAGGGTGTCTGTCGGCTTGTGCTAACTGCTTTGGATTCGCCATTTCCGAGGCGTTACGAGATAGCATGGATACTTCACCATGGACGTGCGGCAGTTGCATACCCGCTTTCTCTGGCCCTTTCTGCTGGGTGATCGTGCAGTCGACGACGTCGCCAGAGAATTGGCGAACGGATGGAGACACGAATCTCTTCCGCGTCTCTATAGCGATGAGTTGCTGAAACAGGCTCGCGACTTCATCGATCATGACGTCGCCTACTTCAAATACGAAGATGCGAGATCCGTTTTCCCGCAGAGGCTCAGCGCGGTACTGTCGGACGGCGTCATTGTACCGGTGAAAATCCCGCCCCGAGCTGGTATAGAGCTCTTTGTCACCGGCGAAGGCGTTGGCATTCTGTCGATTATGTTGACCGTCTCTGCCGAAGACATCCCGGCGGCGGTGCTGCTCGACTTCAACTACCGGGTCGGTCGCAAGTCCAACGCGCTGCCGGCGATGCTACATGTGATGCACCCGTCCGAAGACGACGCCCGCTGGTCAAGCATTGAGGAAGCGGCTCGTGCCAAAATCCGACCGGCGCCCTCGGACGACGCGCCGCCGAGCGAACGCATCGGCATTCCGGG
>DASYSN010000445.1:0-13201 GCA_036003305.1 Thermoanaerobaculia bacterium | reverse complement strand
GCGTGGGAAGCGCGCGCGACCGATAACAACAACTACAACGCCGCCGGCCTGAGCGCGTCGCAGATCAGTTTCTCGGGCGGCACCCAGAGCTACTCCCAGATGGTGGGTCTTCTGACGCCGACCTACATCAAGTCGCTGCCGAAGAACGACGGATGGGGCGACGCCTACGGGTACGTGAACGTCTCGAACGGCCAGGCCTACGGCATCCGCTCGCTCGGCAAGGACAACGCCGCGCAAAGCGCCACCTACACGTCGGGCACGCAGACGAAGATCTTCGACTGCGACATCGTCTACTCGATGGGCTCGTTCGTGCAGTGGCCGGAAGGCATGCAGACGCAGTAGTCGTATCTCCCAACGACTCGTTGCGAGGGCGCGCCGCGAGGCGCGCCCTTTTTCTTACGCGTGAACCCCGCCCGTGGTGGCGTTCATCTGCGCGTACAACCGTTCGTGGTACGCGTGCGCGTCGCGGTAGATCTGCGGGAACTGCGGCAGGTCCTTCGTCGCGACGACGAGGTTGACGCCATAGAGGAACGCCGCGTTGCCGTCGAGCGTACGGAGGTTGTCGGCCACGAGAACCATGAACGTCTTCCGGCGATCGACCGGCAGCAGCGAGATGATCGGCGCGAAGTCCTGGAGCGGCGGAGGCGTCACCTGCGCCGGATGAATCACGATCACCTGCGGCGACTCCTGGTTGAAGAAGTCCCGCGCCGCCTGCGCTGTCCCGAAGTAGAGCGGCATGAAGCCGATCAGTTTCAACGCCTGCCGAACCGCCGGAGAGTCGGCGCCGACGACCGCCGCCTTCGCTCCGAAGCCGTCGTCGTCTGGGTGATTCATGTCCGGCATTTCGGCCAACGCATGATCGCTCTGCGGAGGGGCGTCGGCCCCCGGCAGGCTCCGGCGGTCGACCGTCAGCTTCGTCTTGCAGACGGGACAGGGGAAGGTCACCTCTTTCATCGGAAGCTTCGTCTCGTCGAGCGAGAGCGGCTTCTGGCACGAAGTGCAGATGATCTTGATCATCGCGGGCTACTCCAGCATGGAAAGCATGGAGCCTTCCTCTTCCGTCTTCTTCGCCCCTTCCGGCTCGTCGGTGAGCCGAAGTGCGAGGTTGGTCGGGTTGCTGGCATACGCGAGCGCGATCTCTTTCGAGATGACGCCGCCGTTCCACAGCTTCTCGATCTCGTCGTCGAAGGTCTGCATGCCGTCGACCGAGCCGTCGTGCATGGCGTCGGTGAGGGAACGCCCCTCCGACTCCCCCTTCAGGATGTAGTCGCGCGTTCTCATGGTCGACTTCAGGACCTCGAGCGCCGCAATGCGGCCGCCGCCGATCTTCGGCAGGAGACGCTGCGAGATGACGTAGCGGAACGACTGGGAGAAGCGCGTTCGGATCTGCGGCTCCTGGTCTTTCGGGAACACGCCGATGATGCGGTCGACCGTTTTTGCGGCGTCGATGGTGTGCAGGGTCGAGAGGACGAGGTGTCCCGTCTCCGCCGCCTCCATCGCGATCTCGATGGTCTCGACGTCGCGCATCTCTCCGATGAGGATGACTTTCGGCGCCTGGCGCAGCGCGGCACGGAGCGCGAGCGCGAAGTTCTTCGTATCGCTGCCGACCTCGCGCTGGTTCACGGTCGAGCGGAGGTGTTTGTGCATGTACTCGACCGGGTCTTCGATCGTGATGATGTGGTACGCCTGCTCCTGATTGATTTCATGAATGATCGCGGCGAGCGTCGTCGACTTACCGGAACCGGTCGGGCCGGTCACCAGCACGATCCCGTTCTTCAACCTGCTGATGTTGTGCAACTCCGGGGGCATGCCGAGGGATTCGAGCGACGGGATTCCCTCCGGGATGACGCGAAGGACGATCGCGTACGTGCCGCGCTGCGAGAAGACGTTCACACGGAAACGCGTCTTCTGCGGGATCGAGTAACTGAGGTCGACCGAACCGTTCGTCATCAGTGTCCGCGTCAGGTCCCGGTCGCCGCGCAGCATGTACATCGCGATCATCTCGGTCTGATATGGCGTGAGCCGCGGCAGTCCCGGAAAGTTGACGGGGGTGAGCTGGCCGTCGATCTCGACCTGCGGCGGCCGTCCGACCGAGAAGTTGAGGTCGGAAACTCGATCGGACATCTTCAGCATCGCCTCGAGAATGGCGTCGAGATTGAAGTTCTTCATCGGGACCTCGGGTGCGCGAGATTGTACAGCGTCGGTAGAATGCCCGGCCTGATGTCGATCGTCGGAATCGATTTTGGCGCACGGCGGGTCGGTGTCGCGGTCAGCGACAGCGGGATCGTCGCCACGCCGCACTCCGTCCTCCGCAACGAAGGCGACGTCGTCGAGAAAGTCGCAAGGCTCGGCGGCGAGCTCGACGCCGATACGTATGTCGTCGGGATCGCGCGCCGGGCGAAGAGCGGAGCCGGCGAAGAGCGCTTCCGGAATTTCGCCGACGCTCTGCGGCAGAGAACCTGCAAAGTGGTCGTACTCTGGGACGAAGCGCTCACGACCGTCGAAGCGTCGGAGAAGCTGCGCGCCGCGGGGCGCAGCCGCCGTGACGCCGAGCGCGAGATCGACATGCACGCCGCAGCCGTCATCCTGCAGTCGTACCTCGACGCACGAGCGCGGAGGACGTCATAGCTTCGCGCCGTAAGTCGCGCGGCGGTTGCGCGAAGTACCTGCACTCGCTGGGGACGATCCTCTTCTTCGCTCTTCTCTTCGCGATCGCCGGCTCGTACTTCTTCTGGCGAGCCCTCACCTCGCCGTACAAGGGATTCACGCAGCCGGCGAAGCTCGTGGAGGTCCACAAGGGCCTCCGGACGTCGACGATCCTGAGGCACCTGGAGCAGGAAGGGATCGTTCGCGACGAGTACGTGCCGCTCGTTTACATGAAGCTCGTACGACGCGGCGAATCGCTCAAGGCGGGCGTCTACGAGTTCAGCAAACCGCTGTCGGCGGCGGACGTGCTCGAGAAACTGATCCGCGGCGACGTCATTCTGAAGAGCGTCACGGTCCGCGAAGGCCTCGACCGATTCGCCGTCGGACGTCTCTTCGCCGCCGACGGACTCGGGAAAGTCGACGAGTGGGACAAGGCGACCGCCGATCCCGAGTTGATTCGGGACATCGCGCCGGATGCGAAATCGCTGGAGGGCTATCTCTTCCCCGACACGTACAAGTTCAGCCCCGGCACGCCTGTGAAGACGATCGTCACCGAGATGGTCGCGAACTTCAGGAAGCACTTCGGGCCGGAGATGGCGTTCATCACGACAGGTCTCGACGCGCATCAGACGGTGACGCTCGCATCGATCGTCGAGACGGAGGCACAACGTCCGGAAGAGCGGCCGCTCGTCGCTTCGGTTTACCTGAACCGGCTTCAGAAGCACATGCTCCTCGGCGCCGATCCGACCGTGATCTACGCGCTGAAGCTCGCGCATCGGTGGGACGGCAACATCCGCAAGGCGGACCTGCAGATCGACTCGCCGTACAACACCTACCGCTTCCCGAACCTCCCGCCCGGCCCGATTGCGAACCCCGGCCTCGCGTCGTTGCGTGCCGCGGCCGCTCCCGCGAAATCGGACTTTCTCTACTTCGTGGCGCGCCACGATGGATCGCACGCGTTCGCTACGAACATCAACGACCACAACCGTAACGTGCAGATTTATCAGGTGCAGTGGTATAGAAATCAGCGACAGGCGGCCGCGAAGTAACGTCGGCCGTGGTATTCTTTCGCGTCCACAAATAACTGAGAGAGGTCGTTCCCTGCCATGGCTCCCAAGAACAAGCCGTACGAGCAGTTCGGTCAGTACATTCTTTTCAAAAAACTCGAATCGGATGCGCTCTCCGAGCTGTGGCGCGCCGCGCGCGTCGATGGAAGTTCTCTCGGGCCGCTCGTCGCGCTCCGCCGCTTCACCGGCGGGAACCGCGACGCTCTCACCTCCGCGGCGCGTGCGAGCAAAGGCGTCGTCGCGCAGCTCACGGGCACGTCCTTCGTCAAGAATCAGGTACTCGACGCCGTCGGCAACGTGGCGTTCATCGCACACGATTACGACGGCGGGCGTTCGATGCGGCACATCGCCGATCGTGCGCGCGGCGCCGCCGGGACGTCGCCGAATCCGATCCCGCTCGATCAGGCGATCGTGATCGCCGAAAAGGTCGCGCTCTCTCTCGCGACGACCGAGGACTATCGAATCGATGGCGCGCGCCTCGCGCACGGTGCGCTCATCCCGCAGCTCGTCTGGATCACCGACGACGGTGAGATCCGCGTCGCCGGCCAGGGCCTCGGCAGCGGCCTCGTGGCATCACTCAAGGACGCGCGCGTCGCCGCGGAGCTCGGGCGCTACGTCGCTCCCGAGATGCAGCAGTCGGGCGTTGCAACGAAAGCGTCCGAAGTCTTCTCGACGGGCGCGCTGCTGTATTTGCTGGTGACCGGAGTGGAACCGCCCGACGCCACGACCGCGAGCGCGTTCATGCAGGCTGTCGGCGCTGCGAAGACGCCGGCCGGCACGCCGATTCCGGACGACATCCGGGCCATCGTCAACCGCTCGCTGACGATCGATCCGTCGATGCGCTACGCGTCGATGGCCGACATGAAGCAGGCGATTTCCGCGCTGGCACACGGCGGCAAGTACTCCGCAACGACGTTCAACCTCGCGTTCTACGTCAGCAGCCTGCTGAAGAAGGAGCTCGAGGGAGAGGGAGTCGAGCGCGACAAGGAGATGAAGGTCAACGTCGCCGCCTACGCTGAAGCGTCGGCGCCTGTTGCCGGATCCGCTTCAGCGTCGCCCATGTTCGCCGCGGTGGCGGATTCGGAGCGGTCAAAGAGCAAGGCACCCCTCGCGATCGCGGCGGCCGTGATCATCGCTGCCGTGGGCGTCGGCGGGTATTTCATGTATGCGTCCAAGAGCAAACCGGGTGCGCCCGCGCCGAAACAGCAGCCCACCGCCACGGCGCAGATGATTCCGCAGAAGAAGGCGATCGTGACCGCTGCGCCGCTCGTTGCCGCGGCTCCTTCATCCGCGTCAACGACGACCGCTGCGCCGGGAAGCGCCGACGACGCGGCGAGCAAGAAGGCGTTCGAAGCGGCCGTGCAGCAGAAGCTGCAGGAAGAGATGATGAAGCTGCAGCAGGACTACACCAAGTCGCTGCAGAAGTCGCAGTCGAAGAACGCGCCGGTGCAGGTCGCAACGAACGCCGCCGCGACGCCGCAGCGGGCGACCGACGACGCACCGTCAGCCGCAGCGCTCGACCAGCAGCGCCTCGCCGCCCGTCCCGAGCCGCAGCCGGCGCAGCAGGCGCCCGTTCTCCAGCAACAGCAGCAGCAACAGCCACAGCAGGCACCCGCCGTGACGGAACAGCAGGCTCCCGTGCACGTCGTGCATGAGGGCGACGTCGTCGACGTCAGCGATCTCGACACGCCGCCGCACATGGTCCGTCAGGCGGCGCCGAGCTATCCGCAGATGGCGCTTCGGCAGCGAGCCGAGGCGACGATTCTCGTCACCGCGCTCGTCAACGAGAACGGCGACGTCGTCGACGTCAAGATTCTCCGCGGCGACAAGCGTTTCGGATTCGAGGAATCGGCGTTGCGCGCCGTCCGCGCCACGAAATTCTCCGCTCCGCTCAAAGACGGAAAGCGGGTGAAGTCGTGGTTCGCGGTGCCGATCATCTTCAAGCTGTAACTACCGCGCCGCGCCCCATTCGATGTCGCTGACGCGGACGCCGAGGTCGCGAGCGTCGTTGATGATGTGCTCCTTCGCGGGGTTCACGACGCGATCGGTCTCGATCACGAGCTCGTTCGGCGCGTCGCCCCGCGCCGTCACGGTGTACGTCCGCGCGAGGTTCGCGTCGGAAGCGTGGACGGTATCCAGCTTCACGCCGTTGAGCCGGATCTCGATGTTCGGCGCGACATGCATCACGTCCAGCGGCACGTACATCCGCAGGCCCAGCGAGGCACGGCCCCTGCCATTTCCAACGATCGGCGGCAGCATCACGCGCCCGCGCTTCCCCATCCACCGCCAGGCAGACGTGCCGGAGCCTTCCGGGTCGTACCAGCCCTCCACGAACGTGATGAGCTGCTGGAGCCGGAGAATCGACACCTCGAAATAGCGGTCGCGGACGATGTGCACCGTTCGCCGGCGCGGACGCGTGAGAATCGTGGCGCTGCTCGTGGCCGTCGCCCCCTCGACGACGAAGACGTCGCCCGGGCGCGAGCTCGCAGCGGCGACCGGCGTCGTATCGCCGGTTGAAACGAACGGGACGCCGGGAAGAAACGCTTCGACGAACGGCTGCATCGAGTCGTGAACGTAGAGCGTCGAGGAGCGGAGGTCGACGTGCTGGCGAATCCACTCGGTCGCGGCGAAGGTCGGCGAGTCATGGCGGTGCACGTCGCGCAGGATCGGCCACATCCAGACCGTGACACCGACGGCAAATGCGGCCGTGAACAAACTCTCCGCCCGCGAGTGGCGGCCCAGCAGCAGATACAGGCCATCAGCGGCCAGCAGCGCGAAGAGAGGCGCGTAGCCGATGGAGAAGCGGCTGACGCTGAAGTGATCGAGCACGAGCCACGCCGCGAGGCTGAACGGACCGAATGCCGCCGCGCTCGCGAGGATCGGCGCACGCAGCCGCACGACCGAAACGACGACCGAGATCGCGGCGAGCAGCGAAACGATCGTGTTGATCAGCGGCATCCGATACGGTCGAATGAAGAAGTCGTCGAAGAGGTGCAGGAGCGGCGGCCGGTTCGGATTGCGGAACGAGTCGACGTCGGTGATGTACTTCTGGTGCGCGCGGACGGCGTCGCGGTAGATCGTCCACCCGCCGCTGAGCTGCGCGGCAACGCCGTAGCTGACGACGACGATCACGGCAATGATCAACGCGGCGACGACCGGACGGATCCAATGGCGCGGCAGCCCGCGAAGGCTCGCGATCACTGCGGGCGCGAATCCGATCGTCAGGTTCTGCGGACGGTAGGCGGCGGCGATGCCGAGGACAATTGCGCCGCCGAGGAACGCCGAATCACTGCGGCAGCCGCGAAGAAACAGCGCGACCGCGACGATCACGAGCGTCATCGACGGCACGTCGCTGAACGCCGTCCCGCCGAAGAACCAGACATTCGGGAAGAACGCCAGGAAGATGCCCGCGATCAGCGACGCGCGGCTCGACAGCCGCAACTCGCGTCCGAGAAAAAGCATCGCCGGAACGATTGCGACCGACGCAACGAACGAGATCGCCTGCAGCGCGTGGAAGTCGCTGAAGCCGATCGCCGTCAGCAGCTTCGCCGTCCCGATGAAGAGTGGAAAGCCGGGAGGGTGCGGGTGGTGCGACGGCACGCTGAAGTGCCGCAGGCCGAGCATGAAGAGCGCTTCGTCCCAATCCCACGGCGAACGCGACAACGCGAGCCATCGCGTGACCGCCGTCAGCAGCGTCACGATCCATGCGGCCAGCCGCTCGCCGGGAGTCAGGGGAACCGGAGCCTCGCCGAGCGAGCGCCACCACTCTTTCACGGCGAGCATTCTCCACTGGCAGCGCTCTCGCACAAAGCCGGAGCGGAATGGCGGTGCGTCGGCGGTGGCACCTCGATCTTCACGGCATCCGGCGCGAAGGGTCGAAAGAGAGCGGATTCCGATATCTGCATGCCGACGGCACGCCCGTCACTGACGAGAAGACGCTCGCACGCATCGCGAAGTTACGAATCCCGCCCGCGTGGCGCGACGTCAAGATCGCCCGCGGCGACGCCGCCCCGCTCCAGGCGATCGGCATCGACAAGAAGGGACGCACTCAGTACCGGTATCACGACGGGTTCCGCAGCGCGCGGGAGGTCGAGAAATACAAGAAGATCGTCGAATTCGGCGAAGCACTGCCCGAGCTGCGGCGGCGCGTCAGGAACGACCTCAAACACGAGGCGCTCGACCGGCAGCGCGTCGTCGCCGCGATTGTGCGGCTGATGGACCAGGGATTCTTCCGGATCGGCAACGACAAGTCGGCCAAGTTCGAGTCGACGTACGGCCTGACGACCATTCACGGCAGACACGTGAAGCTCGACGGCGACGTCCTCCTCTTCGATTACATCGGAAAGTGGAAGAAGAAACAGTCGCGCGCGATCGAGGACGCCGAGGTTGCGGCGGTCGTCGCGAAACTGAAGAAGATGAAAGGCGCGGAGCTCTTCAAGAACGTCCACGACCGGCACGTCAACGAATACATCCAGTCGATCATCGGCGACCGGTTCACGGCCAAAGACTTTCGCACGTGGGCGGGCACGCTCCTCTGCTCCATCGCGCTCGCCATGCAGGGACAGGCGCCGAGCAAGAAAGAGCGGAAGCGCAGGATTCGCGACGCCATCGTGGCGACGTCCGAGCAGCTCGGCAACACGCCGGCCGTCTGCCGCTCCTCCTACATCTGTCCGCGCCTTCTCGACGACTACATGGAAGGACGACCGTTCGAGACGCTGCGGAAGACGAGAAAAGGAAGCCCGGTGTCGCGCACCGGGCTATCCATCGAGGAGAAAGCGCTGCTCAAGTTCCTGCGCGAGACGATCGCCGATCGGCGAAAGCAGCCGCGCGCCGCGTAAAGCGATCAGAACGTCTCGCCGACCCAGAACTCCGTCTGTTTTCCGCCCTGGTAGTGTCTCAGGTCATAGCGGCGGGCGATGTCCCAGTGAAGCTCCAGACCGAAGAGGTTGAACGACAGTCCCCAGCCGGTTGCCGCCTTCCCGTCAACGAGCTGATGGTTGTTCATGAACTGGAACGGCTGCCCCCTGAAGTTCGCCGCGCCGATGTCGAAGAAGAGATTTCCGCGGATCCCCTGGAACGCGATGCCGGGGAACGCCAGAAGGTCGACCAGCGGAAAGCGGAACTCGAAATTCGCGAACGCCGCCTCGTTCCCGATCAGCGACTGGAAGGGATAACCGCGCAGCGTGTTCAGGCCGCCGAAGTAGTAGAAGTTTGAAAAGTTGCCGCGCGAATAGCCGGCAAACACACGCGCGGCGAGCAGCGAGCGCGATGTGATCGGAAGGTACTGCCGCCACTCCAGGCTCGTATCCTGCGTCAGCGTCCCCTTCGCCTTCAGATCGGGCGCGTAGTCGACGCTGATCTCGTAACGGCGCCCGGCGATCGGACCGAACTCCTTGAAGCGGCTGTTGTCGCCGCTGAACGACGCCGTGAGGATCGGGAAGTTGTCTTTGCGCCGGAAGAAGAGATACGACACGTCGCCCGTCGTCTCGTCGACCGCGAAGTTGATCGGGTAGTTGATGTCGCGGCTCTCGAAACCGCCGCCCATGTCGATGCGGTGATAGCGGTCGAACGGATAGCTGTAGAGGCCGAGGATGCCGGTCTCACGGTAGTCCTGCTGCCCGCGCGTCGCGAGATTCGTCGTCTGATCGAACGCGTTGAAGAACGAGCGGTTGTCGAACAGCCGCACGCCCCAGTTCCAGCGATGCTGCAGGTCCATGTAGAGGAAGTCGAAATTCGAGAACGACGACACCGAGTCGAGCGACGCGATGAATCGGCGATTCCCGAGCATGTCGCTCATGTAAATGACCGACTGCGACACGAAGAGCTGGTCCGACGTGACGCCCGCGTTGACGCTGACGTCTTCCACGAACAGTTTGAACCCCTTGGTGTCCTCGATCTTCTCGGGATCGACCGCCACCTCGACCGGCGGCACGAACGGCGTGCGGCTCTCGGCCTGCAGCGGCGCCGACGGCAGCGTCGTCTTCTCGGCCTCGTGCAGCGGGTGGTCGGTCGTCGTCGAGAAGAGGCGCCACTGCCCCTTGTAGTACGACGCGAAAACCAGGCGCTCCTTGTTGTTCATGCCGGTGAAGACGACCGGCATGAAGCAGCCGCCGACGACGTCGGTGTACTGCAGGACGTCGCCGTTCGTCAGGTCCAGCGAGTAGATGTTGTACGCCGCGAAGTTCGTCGGATCAGGCGGCGGCAACGACAGGTCTCCGACCCGCTTCGGCTCCGGCTTCGGCGCAGGCGCCGGTGCCGGTGCGAGCTGCGGCGGAGTGGGAGGCGCAGGAGCGGTGATCGCAGCGATGTCGGCAGCGGTCGCCGCGGCGGGATTCGTCTTCGACGTCGCGTCCATCGTCTTGTCGGTCGCGACCGCCGGCCGCGACTCGGCTGGCTTCTCCACCGTCGTGTCGACCGCCTTCTGGATCGGCTGCGGCTCGTCGTTCGTCACGCGGCCGGTCTGCTTGTCCGACGCGAAGAAGATCCGCATCCCGTCGGGGCTGAACCAGGCGTCGATGTCATTCCACTTGCCGGTCGTCAGTTGGTACCGCTCGGCCGGAGTCGCGAGGTTCAGCTTGAACAGCTTCGCGTACCCATCGACGACCGACGAGTAGACGAGCCACTTGCCGTCGGGCGAGAAGACCGGCGCGCCGTCGAAGTACGCGTCCTTCGTCAGGTTCGTCGTTTGCCCGCTGTTGATGTCGTACAGGAAGATGTCGTCCTGGTTGCCGACAAAGCCGGCGAAGGCGATCTTTCCGCCGTCGGGCGAATACGCCGGCGACAGCTCCTGCTCGACCGGCAGCGGCGTCGAACGCTCGATCGCGCCGGTGAGTGGGTTCATGATGATGAGATTCCGCCCGCGCTCCTTCTTCACGAAGAACGCGACGTGATCGCCGTTCGGTGAGAACGCCATGTCGCGTCCCATCACCGGACCGGTCGTGAACGCCTGCACGATCGGGTACTCGTACTTCGAGGTGTAGCCGGCGGTCAGGTTCCGCCACATCTTCCGGTCGTTCATCTTGAAGAGAACGACGTCGATGTCGTCTTTGTAGGTCGTGAAGCCGGCGATCAGGTCGCCCGACGGCGACGGCGTCGGCGACGTCTCGTCGCTCTGGACGTCTGTGTTGATCCGGAACGGGTCGCCGTACTCGATCGGCTCCCCCTTCTCGATGAGCGCCGGGAGGTACTGGTGGCGCATCCAGGTGCGGAACTTCGTGTCGAATTCTTCCGGCGTCACGTCGAACGCCCGCTTCAGCGCGCGGTCGACGCTCGACCCGAGGGTGTTGCGGTACTCGTAGATGAAGTCGCGCAGCCCGTCCCACCCATACTTCTGCTGGATGTACTTGAACACCGCGTGGCCGAAGCGGTACGCGAAATACCCCTCGGGATTGCGCGTGACGGACGGGATGTGGTCGTTGACGACCGCGTCGCGCAGGACCATGCGGTCCTTCGAGTCTTCATCCTGCCCCATGAACGACGCGAGGCCTTCCATGAACCAGGTCGGAGGATTCGCCGTGACCTGCTTTCCGAGCTTCCCCTGGAAGAGGATCTCGTACTCGAACACGTGCGTCATCTCGTGCTGGACGAGCTGCAGCAGCTTCTCGTCCGTCGTGTCGATCGGGAGCACCATCCGGTTCTTCGTCGGCTCCGCGAACGCTCCGACGCCCTCGGGGATGAAGTTGAGATCGACGTTCGTCTGCTCGAACGCCGAGTGTGTCGCGTAGTAGATGATCGGGATCTTCTTCGAGATCTGGTAATTGAACGTCCGCGAGAGGTAGTCGTACGCGCTCTCCGCCATGTCGACCACGCGCTGCAACGACGGTTTCTCTTCGTCGTAGAAGTAAATGTCGAAGTGGGTCGAGTGGTAGATCTGCCAGTGGAACTTGTCGTAGACGATCTTGTTCTGCCCGAACGGGTAAGCGGCGGGCGCGACGGCGAGGACTAGGAGCAGCGCGATTAGACGCTTCAAGATCCCTCCTGATCGGATCTCACTCTGTGAACACGTATCGGGTGGCTGAGGTCTCCTGTGGAACGAACATGCCGACGAGCTGGGTCTCGAGCGAACGGAGATTCTCGAACAGCCCGAGCAGCTCGTCGTAGTTGCGCTGGTCGAACTCCTTGAAGTCGCGGAAGTTGTCTTCCAGCACCTTCTCGCCGGAGTCGGCGTTGAAGACGGCGATGTCGATGTCGAAGACGAAGCCGGTGGTCTCGATCAGAACCTGGCGGTAATACGTGCGGCCGTCCGCGGGCGAAACGTACTCCTCGCTCTTGTATCCCGACTTGTCGTTGACGTCGAAGTCGATGATGCCGGTGATGATGTAGTCCGCTCCGCTCTTCGCGCCGAGCTGCTTCCAGTAGTCGCGGTCCGCCTCGAGCGCCTTCATGTCCGTGCCGGGAAGGCGTGTCTGCGGCGCGTCGACGAGGTGCAGCTTCGTGCTCTTGCCCAGCTGCTTTTTCAGGTAGCGCTGAAACTCTTTCTGGACGTCGACCTTTGCCGCGCGGTCGCTCCTCTTCTCCTGGTTCGCGACGATGACGAAGGGCGCGATGGCGATCTTCTCATCGCCGTTGATCTGCAGCTTCGGTTTCGTCGGGAGCTTCAGCTTCACTTCCGTGACGCCGGCGAAGGCGCCGAAAGGCATCAGCGCGGCGACGGCGAGTAGCGCGATCCGTTTCATGTGGCACCTCCTGTCGGCGGTTTGCGCGGTGCCGTTCCCGGCATCGGCACCTCAGGCGGCGAGATGATGCCGGGCGGAAGCGCCTCGGTTCCCGGAATCGTCGCCGGCGGCGCGGGACCCATCTGGTCGGGCGGCACGATCGGCATCTTCGGTTTCTCGCCCTTCTTCGCCGCCGCTTTCGGGACGTTCTTTCCCGTCTTCTTCTTGCTGCGGGACATGAACTCCGTATACCGGCTGTAGTTTTTCTGGATGTAGCTGTTCCCGCGATCGAGCTTCAGCGCCTCGCGATACTCCTTCGCGGCGTTCTCGAAATCGCCGTTCGCCTCGTACGCGACGGCGAGATTGTTGTGCGCCATCGCGTCGCCGGGATTGAGCTCCACGGCGCGCTGGAAGCGGAACATCGCCTCGCGCCAGAGATTCATCTGCGCCATCTGGACACCGAAATTGTCCTGCGCCGATGGGCGCGACAGATCGGCGTTGTGGTGCGAGCATCCCGCCACCGACACGAAGAGCGCAACGCAGAAGAGGGCTCCGATCGATTTTGTCACGGTGAGGCGATTATAATTGCGCTCCCCCACACCCCTTCCCGCGCCTCGTCCCCGCGGCCCACACGCAT
Source organism: Thermoanaerobaculia bacterium (assembly GCA_036003305.1). GTDB lineage: Bacteria > Acidobacteriota > Thermoanaerobaculia > Gp7-AA8 > Gp7-AA8 > DASXHZ01. Next base: position 197 of record DASYSN010000445.1, on the reverse strand, counting down.
TCCATGACAGAAAGCTCGCGCGATCTTCTGATCGCATGGTCACTTCTCCCATTCCTGACTCCGAGTCGGACGCGATTGTTGTTCGAATGGTTCGATCAGCCTTGCGACGCATGCAATGCCTCTTCCAACCTTCTTCAGGGTCTTCTGAACATAGACGAAGTGCAGGCGGCCGCGGTGAAGAAGCCGTTACAAGACCG
>DASYSN010000444.1:0-4325 GCA_036003305.1 Thermoanaerobaculia bacterium | reverse complement strand
CAGCCACTCGCGCAGGAGCGCCGAGGCGTCCTCCGGCGCGAAGTGGTGGATGAAGTGCGCCGCCGTCACGACATCGACGGCGTTCTCGCGGAACGGCAGCCGCCGCGCGTCGCCGACGACGCGATGGATTCCCGGCGTGCGCCGGTAGAGGAGATGGTTGATGTTGATGTCGAGGCCGACCCGGAAGCCGCGCGTTTTCTCCAGCATGTCCGACGTCCCGGTCCCGATGTCGAGGATCGACTTCGCTCCGCCGTGCTTCTTCAGCAGCCGCCGATAAACGCCGATACCGCCGAGCCAGCGGTTGATGCGGCGGAGATCGCGGAGCGAACGCTCCATGTCGGCGCGCGGCGCGTCATGCTCATCGAGAAGTTCCGGTTCGTCGACCCGCGGCGGCGTGAACATCCCGCTCTACGCGCGCTTCAATACGAGCGCCGAATTCTTCGACCCGAACGCGATGGTGTTGCACACCGCCACGTCGACCCGCGCGCGGCGTCCGGCGTCCGGAACGTAGTCGAGGTCGCACTCCGGATCGGGCGTGTCGAGGTTGATCGTCGGCGGCAACACGCCGTCGCGGAACGCCATCAGCGTCGCGGCAACACCCGCGGCGCCGCATGCGCCTTGCGGATGTCCGATCATCGACTTCGTCGCCGACCCCGCCAGCTTCGACGCGTGGCTGCCGAATGCCCGCTTCACGGCGCGCGTTTCGATGCGGTCGTTCAAGTCGGTCGATGTGCCGTGGTAGTTCAGGTAACCGACGTCGCTCGGGTCGATCGCCGCTTCCTCCATCGCCAGCGTCATCGCGCGCGCCGGCTCCTCGCCCGATTCGTCGAGGCGGACGCGGTGGTAGGCGTCGCACGTCGAGCCGTAGCCGCACACTTCGCCGTAGATCTTCGCGCCGCGAGCCCGCGCCGTCTCCTCGCGTTCCATCACGAACATCCAGGCGCCTTCGCCGAGGACGAAGCCGTCGCGATTGCGGGAGAAGGGGCGCGACGCGGCATGGGGAGAGTCGTTGAATGCGGTCGAGACGATCCTCATGATGCAGAACCCCGTCATGATCGCCTCGGTGATCGGGGCGTCGGAGCCGCCGGCGACGATGTGATCGACGATCCCGAGCTTGAGGTTCCGGTACGCGTAGCCGATCGCGTCGGTCGATGAGGTGCAGCCGGTCGAGATCAGGTGCGAGAAGCCGTGGAGGTCGTACGCCATCGAGATCTCGGAGGCCAACGTTCCAATCGTGCCGGAAGGGATCGCGTAGACCGAGGCCTGCTTGACGGCGCCGCGGTACCAGAGGTCGTACATCCGCTCGCTGAACTCGATCGCGCCGCCGCCGGAGCCGAGCATCACGCCGATGCGGCGCTTCGTTTCGAGATCGAGCGACTTCGTGTCGATGCCGGCGTCGGCCAGCGCCTCGTCGGCCGCGGCGATCGTCATCGGGACGACGCGCGACACGTGCTTCATGTCTTTCGCGTTCACCCATTGGGCGGCCGTGAAGTCGCCGTTCACCTCGCCGGCGACGCGGCAGGGGAGCGACGCGGCGTCGAACTGCGTGATGTTCCGGATCCCGCTCCGGCCGGACGCGACCGACGCGAAGTACTTCTCCCGGCCGACGCCGTTCGGGCTGACGGCGCCCACACCCGTAATGACGACCCGCGAATCGCGCATGCGTGTTCGAACTCGCTTCCCAAGTGGCGTATTGCAAGTTTAGACAACACGGACGGCGCCGAGGTGACAAACTCGTGAGGTCCGCGGTGCGAGGCCGTGGGGATCGCGGTGCGAGGCCGACGGGCACGGGGCGCGAGGCTGTAGGGCACGCGGCGCGAGCCGACGGGCACGGGGTGCGAGGCCGTGGGGCACGCGGTGCGAGGCTGCCGGGCACGCGGTGCGAGGCCGTAGGGCACGCGGCGCGAGCCCGTGGAGCACGCGGCGCGAGCCCGTGGAGCACGCGGCGCGTGCCGTTAGGCTCTCGGTGCGAGGCCGTTAGGCTCGCGGTGCGTGTCGTTAGGTCCGCGGCCCGGGACTGTTAGGTTCGCGCCGCGTGTCAGACCTGCGCAGGGAAGCTCGTCGCCGCGCCGGCCGCGTTTTCGCTCGCGATCCGGAACTGATCGATCGTCGCGGCGACGACGAATCCGCCGTCCTCGGCGTCGGCGCGGGTCACGATGCCGCGGCAGTCCATCTGCACCGGTGCGAACGGCGAGCGCAGCAGTACGGAGAATGCGATCCGTTCCGAAATAGGGAACGACACGGGCGATTTGAAGGCGACGCCGCTCAAACTCACGTTGATCGTCGTCGCCTCGACCGACCCTACCCGGATCGGCACACTCAACGCGTAACGCGGCTCCAGCCGCCGCTCATCAGCCACGAAAGCTTCCTTGAACCCTGCCGTATGGATGGTTTGGACTCGTGGAGTATCGGGTGGAGAAAACGCTCCCGCTATCGATCAGGCGATTGATCTTTCTAGAACGAAAGGTGTATTCGCCCTATCCTCACGCCGTGCAGCCGGTCTACGTCCAGCACCAGAGAGCGGAGCGTCTCATTGCGATCGCCCGAACGGCGTTCGCCCTTCTGACGCTCATCGTCCTCTCCCTCGATCCGACGGTCGCGGAAGGCCGGACCCGGCTGCTCTTCATCTTCGGGGCGATTTACACCGCGTACAGCGTGCTGATGATCTTCGTCATCTGGCATGTTCCGCATCAGTCGCTGCGGGCGCGCGTCATCACGCACGTCATCGACATCGCGACCTATGGGGCGATCCTGGCGTACACGCAGACTCCGGTCAGCCCGTTCGCGACGCTCTTCGTCTTCGCCCTTTTCTGCGCCACGCTGCGGTTCGGCGTCCGCGGACTCCTGTGGACGGGCGGCGTCGTGACGCTGATGTACGCCGCGATCGCGTACACGAACGGAGGCGCGCAGAGCGACCCCGCGTTCTTCCTCACGCGGATCACCTACATCGCGTTCGCGACGCTGCTGCTTGCGTATCTCCGGCAATACCAGCAGCGGATGCAGGACGATCTTTCCAACATCGCGAACTGGCCGCGCACGCTGCCGCGGGAACGGGAGCCGCTCTTGCGCGACATCCTCCCCGCCGCCGCACGCGTGCTTCGCGCCTCGCGCGCGCTGCTCGTCTGGGAGGAGAACGACGAGCCGTGGCTGACGCTGGCGTACTTCGACGGCCATGAGATCTTCATCAAGCGCGAGGGGCCGGAGCTGCGGGTCGTGGCGGAGTCGATCGGCGCCTCCACGTTCTACTGCTCGGACGTGCTGAAGCCGTCCCCAACGCTCATCGCGGGGGACGGCGGCACGCCGCACTCGATCGACGCCTGTCCCGTCGAGAACGACATCATCGAGCGGTTCGCGATCCGCTCCGTCCTCTCGTCGCCGGTCGAAGCAGAGGAGGCGCACGGCCGATTCTTCGTCTTCGACCGCCACGACGTCACGTATGACGATCTCGTGCTCGCCGACATCGCGGCGCACCTGATCGCGGCGCAGCTCGATGAGAGCGCGCTCTTTCACTCGATGCGGATCTCGGCCGTCAGCGAGGAGCGTCTCCGCCTCGCCCGCGACCTTCACGACGGCCTGCTGCAATCGCTGACGGCGATCAAGCTGCAGCTGGAGCGCGTGCATCACCTGGTGCGGTTCAACGCCGGCGAGGCGCAGGACAGCCTTCGGGCGATCCAGGACCTGATCGCGCACGACCAGCAGGAGCTGCGCGCCTTCATCACCCAACTGCGCCCGCGTGCGCTCGCCGCGCACTCGCTGCCGCTCTCGAACCGCCTCTCCGCGCTCGCGGCTCGTTTCCGGCAGCAGTGGGGGATCGAGGTGGCGGTGACGCTCACGCCGTCCTTCGCGCGGGTGAGCGACTCCGTCGGCGGAGAGCTGTTCAATCTCGTGGCGGAATCGCTCGCGAATGCCGCCAAGCACGCGCACGCGACGCGGATCGACGTGAACGTCAACATCGTCGACGGCCTCGCGGAAATCGACGTGGAGGACAACGGTCGCGGATTCCCGTTCCACGGAACCTACGACCTCGCCGCGCTCGACGCCGAGCATCGCGGGCCGGTCACGCTGCGCGAGCGGGTCGCCTCGCTACGGGGATCGCTGATGCTGCATTCGTCCGAGCAGGGCGCCCGTATTCAAATGCGCATTCCGATCTGAGGGGCTGTGAAAAAGTCGCCGCCCCCGTCATCCTGAGCCGGCGTAGCGCGGCGAAGGATCTCCAGATGCGCCGCGCGAGCCACGTGCGGCGAATTCTGAGATCCTTCGCCGTCTACGCGGCTCAGGATGACGGAACACAGCCTCTGAGGTAACGTAGGGCGGGCTCAAGCCCG
>DASYSN010000443.1:0-5003 GCA_036003305.1 Thermoanaerobaculia bacterium | reverse complement strand
GTGTCCGTCGTCGACGTCGCGACGCCGCAGGTGATCGCGAACCGGGAAGGAAGCCGCACGACGCCGTCGGTGGTCGGATTCACCGAGGACGGCGAGCGGCTGGTCGGGCAGATCGCGAAACGCCAGGCGATCACGAATCCGTTCAACACCATCTTCGCCATCAAGCGGCTCATCGGCCGCAAGTACGAATCCGATGAGGTCAGCCGTGCAAAGCAGATCCTCCCGTACAACGTCGCCGCGGCGAGCAACGGCGATCTGAAGGTGAGGATCCGCGACCGCGAGTACTCGCCGCAAGAGGTCTCCGCCTTCGTCCTGATGGAGATCAAGTCGTTCGCGGAGGACTACCTCGGCGAGGCGGTCACCGAGGCGATCATCACGGTGCCGGCGTACTTCAACGACTCGCAGCGGCAGGCGACGCGCGACGCCGGCAAGATCGCCGGCCTCGAGGTGCTCCGCATCATCAACGAGCCGACCGCCGCCGCGCTGGCGTACGGTCTCGACAACAAGAAGAATCAGATCATCGCCGTCTATGACCTCGGCGGCGGCACGTTCGACATCTCGATCCTGAAGCTCGAGGACGGCCTGTTCGAGGTCCTCTCCACCTCCGGCGACACGTACCTCGGCGGTGAAGACTTCGACAAGCGGATCATGGACTGGCTCATCGACAACTTCCAGCGCGAGAGCGGCATCGATCTGCGCGGAGACCGCATGGCGCTCCAGCGCCTCAAGGAAGCGGCCGAAAAAGCGAAGTGCGAGCTGTCGATGGAGACGGAGAGCCGTATCACGCTGCCGTTCATCTCCGCCGACAACTCCGGTGCGCCGAAGCACCTCAACACCATCCTGACGCGCAAGGAGTTCGAGCGCCTCGTCGATGACCTGATCGAGAAAACGATCGGCCCTGTCAGCGACGCGATGAAGGCGGCGAACGTCGCGCCGAAGGACATCGACGAAGTCGTCCTCGTCGGCGGACAGACCCGCACGCCGAAAGTGATCGAGGCGGTGCAGAAGGTCTTCGGCAAAGAGCCGAACCGGAACATCAATCCCGACGAAGTCGTCGCGATCGGCGCCGGCATTCAGGGCGGCATCCTCCGCGGCGACATCAAGGACATGATCCTGCTCGACGTGACGCCGCTCTCCCTCGGTGTCGAGACGCACGGCGGCATGTTCACGAAGGTCATCGAGCGCAACTCGACCATCCCGACGAAGAACTCGCTCGTGTTCACCACCGTCGCCGACAACCAGAGCCGAGTGAACATTCACGTGCTGCAGGGGGAGCGCGAGTTCGCGCGCGACAACAAGTCCCTCGGCCAGTTCGATCTCGTCGGCATTCCGTCGGCGCCTCGCGGCGTCCCGCAGATCGAGGTCACCTTCTCGATCGACTCCAACGGGATCGTCAGCGTCACCGCGCTCGACCAGGCGACCGGGCTCTCGCAGGGGATGCAGATCAACCCGGCGGGCGGCCTCAGTCAGGAAGAGATCGACTCGCTCGTCAACGAGGCCGAGGAGTACCAGCGCAGCGACGCCACGCGCCGCGAGCTGCGCATGATGCAGAACAAGCTCGAGGGGATGATCTACACGAACGAGAAGGTGTTCAACGAGTTCGGCAAGCTCCTCTCCGCCGAAGACCAGGAGAAAGTGAAGCGCGGTCTCGTCATGGCGAAGGAATCGGTCTCCGCCGACAACAAGCAGAAATTGGCGGACTCGATTTACGAGTTGCAGACCGCCGCCCGTATCCTGACGAGCGTGATGCTCTACAACCCGATGAAGTTGCAGTCGGGCTCCGAATGAAATAGCCGATGGCGACGACTGAAAAACGCGATTACTACGAAGTGCTCGGTGTGGCGAAAGGTGCGTCGCTCGACGACATCAAGAAGTCGTACCGCAAGCTCGCGCTGAAGTACCACCCAGACAAGAACCCGAACGACCCCGAGGCGGAGGAGCGGTTCAAGGAGGCGGCGGAAGCGTACGGCGTGCTCTCGGACGACGAGAAGCGCGCGCGCTACGACCGTTATGGCCATGCCGGTACCAGCGGCATGGGCGGCTTCGATCCGAACCAGTTCGCCGACTTCGGCGACATCCTCGGCGACCTCTTCGGCTTCGGCGACTTCTTCGGCACCTCGCGCCGGCGCACCACGCGCCCCGCGCGCGGCAACGACTTGCGCTACGACCTGACGCTCGAATTCGAAGACGCGGTGTTCGGCAAGGACATCACGCTCGAAGTGCCGCGCGTCGCGACCTGCACGACGTGCAAAGGCTCGGGGGCAAAGCCGGGAACGCAGCCGGTGACGTGCAGCGGCTGCGGCGGCCGCGGCCAGATCCGTTATTCGCAGGGCTTCTTCGCCGTGGCGCGGACGTGCCCGCAGTGCGGCGGCGCGGGAAAGGTCATCAAAGACCCGTGCAACACGTGCGGTGGCGCTGGACGCGTGCAGGAGGAGAGATCGATTTCGGTGAAGGTTCCCGCGGGCGTCGACGACGGCTCGCGCCTGCGCGTCGCGGGCGAAGGGGAGGCCGGCTACAACGGCGGGCCCGCCGGTGACCTGTACGTATTCATCGCGGTGAGGCCGCATGACAAGTTCACGCGGCGCGACTACGACATCCATTCCGAGGAGATCGTCAGCGTCACGCGCGCGGCGCTCGGCGGCGAGGTCAAGGTCGACACGCTCGACGGACCCGAAACGCTGCGCGTCGGCGCCGGGACGCAGCCGAACCAGGTGTTCCGGCTGCGCGGCAAAGGCGTGCAGTTCCTCGACGGCAGCGGCCGCGGCGACCACTACGTGCACGTCAACGTCCGCATCCCGTCGGCGATGACCGACGACCAGCGCAAGCTGTACGAGCAGCTCGCGACGATCGACGGCGAGGCGGTGCCGGAGCGCGGCGTGTTCGACAAGGTGAAGGACTTCTTCGCGGGCTGATGTCGCAGGAGCATTCGAACTGGCGCCCTCACCCGTGGCACGGGTTGTCGTACGGTGACGAGGCGCCCAGCATCGTCAATGCGTACATCGAGATCACGCCGTTCGACCTGGTGAAGTACGAGGTCGACAAAGCGACCGGCTACCTGCGCGTCGACCGGCCGCAGCGGACGTCGTCCCAGCCGCCGGCGCTCTACGGCTTCGTCCCGCGGACGTATTGCGCTGAGAACGTGACGAAGCTCTGCCCCGGCGCCAAGCGCGGCGACGGCGATCCGCTCGACATCTGCGTTCTGTCCGAACGGCCGATCGCGAAGTCGGAAATCATCCTCCGCGCGCGGGTGATCGGCGGGATTCAGCTCCTCGACAACGACGAAGCCGACGACAAGATCATCGCGGTGCTGCAGGGCGACTACGTCTGGGGCAATGCGAAAGACATCGCCGACGTGCCGCCGGTGCTCGTCGAGCGCCTGGAGCACTACTTCGGAACGTACAAGCTGATCCCCGGCCAGCCGGCGCGTACGCGCGTGAACGGCACGTACGGTTTCGACCACGCGGCCGCTGTCGTCGAAGCGGCGATCGCCGACTACCGGACGCACTTCGCGTGAAGGATTACATCCTCGAGATCCTCTTCGAGACGAGCGATCTCGCGCTCGGGGAGCAGGTGCAGTCGCGGCTGTTTCTCACGCCGTCGACCGGCAGCACGTCGGATGACAACGGCGTCTATGCGTACTTCGATGATGCCGCGACGCGCGATGCTGCTCTCGAATCGATGCGCGATTTGGCGGTCGAGCTGCGAACGGCGGATCGTGAGCGCGTCGACTGGCTCGATCGCTACCAGCAGTCGCTCGAGCCGATGGAGATCGGGGAGTGGTTCATCGTCGCTCCGGATCCCTCACTGATTCCAGCCGGGACCGACCGTCTCTCGCTCGTCATCCCGCAGGAACAGGCGTTCGGCACCGGCTCGCACGAGACGACGTCGATGTGTCTCGAGCTGCTGGAGATGGCCGACTGCGAAGGGAAGCGCGGCCTCGACGTCGGCGCCGGCTCCGGAATCCTCGCCCTCTCGATGCTCCGCCTCGGCGCGTCGAAGGTGATCGCGTTCGACAACGACGTCGACACCTTCGCCGCCCTCCGCGAGAACCGCGTGCGCAACGGCATCACCGCCGAACAGATGCCTCTCTTCATCGGCGGCCTCGACGCGCTCGTGCGCGGCACCTTCGACGTCATCACGATGAACATCCTCCCGGACGTCATCCTCCCGCTCCTCCCGCACATCGTCTGGCGTATGGGCCCCCGCGCCCGCCTCATCCTCAGCGGCATCCTCATCACCCGCGCCAACGAAATCGTCGCCACCGCCGAACGCGTCTCCCTCGACCTCATCTTCGAAAAGGAGAAGGGGGAGTGGTGGTCCGGCGTCTTCCAGCTGCCGCGGTGATTCAGTCCTCGGTCCTCGGTCCTCGGTCCTCGGACAAAGACTTGTCCTGAAGTCTCGCTATGAAGGAACCGCGCGCCGGAAGCCGCGGAGCGGCGATATATCGGAAGCCCAAGGCGTAAGCCTTGGGGATCGTTGATCGATCCAAACGTGAGCCGCGGAGCGGCGACATCCCGCGGTACGTCGATCAATGTCGCCGCTCCGCGGCTCGATCAATGGAACGTCTTTTTCCTCAACGCTTACGCGTTGGGCTACCGAGATATCGCCGCTCAGCGGCTTTAGCGCGATTTCGTCGGGCGGCCTTTGGGCGCTCGGACGGTCTGAAGCCGACTGAGGACCGAGGACCGAGGACTGAGGACTTACTCCACGTGGTACAGCCGGATCGTTTTGCCGACGCGGATGAAGGGGCGATTCGTGGTGAGCCAGGCGTAGCTGTTCGGGTCGACGGCCTGGCTCATCTGCAATGGTGTCTCGCCGACGGCTATCCATCCGCTGACGGGTGTGTACGGCTGGATGGGGTTGGGGTCGAATGGCGGCATCCAGAGCTGATCGCTCGCGGCGGAGGCGGCGAGGAGGACGCCGAGGCGGTCGATCTTGCGTTCGCGGCAGACGGTCCTGAGGCGGACGAGGTCCTGGCCCCAGTCGAAGTTGCTGCCGGCGAG
>DASYSN010000442.1:0-5052 GCA_036003305.1 Thermoanaerobaculia bacterium | reverse complement strand
GAAATCGCGGCCGATGCGGACCTCCTCGACGCGCAGCGCCTCGACGAGGAAGTCCTCGATGAAGCGGTCGGCGCTGAGGCGCGAGAATTCGTGCGAGAACGGCACGATCAGCAGCGCGTCGACCCCATCTCGCGCAGCAGTTCCTCCTTCTGTGCCAGCGTGAGGATCTGCTTCGGGACGCGGTCCGGCGCGACGACCGACAGCGGATGCGGGTGAAACGTGATCACGGCGGACGGCCGTCCACGCTCCTGCGCCTGCTCCACGACGCCGCGGATGATCGCCTGATGGCCGACGTGCATCCCATCGAAGTTGCCGATGGTCGCGATGCACTGCCTGGGAAGATCGGTTTGCCTGAGAGGGTCGTGAAGAACGAGCATCGATGCGAGGGCGGAGTCTACGCGAGATTCAGCGTCGGCACCGGCGTCTCGATCGCTTTCCAGTCGGGCGGCTGATCGCCGAGCATCTTCGCGAACGAATCGACCATCACCGGATCCCACTTGCCGCCGGCCGCCTCGCGGCGCAGCGTTGCAATCGCGGCCTCATGCGTCAGCGGCGCGGGGCGATACGCGCGGTGCGACGTCAGCGCGTCGTAGGCATCGACGATCGAGAGGAGGCGCACTTCGTACGGGATGCCTTCGCCGCGGAGTCCGTCGGGATAGCCGCGGCCGTCGTAGCGCTCGTGGTGGTGCCGGATCATCTGCAGCACCGAGGCGAGCGTCATCAGCGGCCGCACCATCTCCTCGCCGATGACGGGATGATCGATCACGCGCATGAACTCCTCGCGCGTCAGCGGCCCCTGCTTGTTCAGCAGCGACTCCGGCACGGCGATCTTGCCGATGTCGTGGAGCAGACCGGCGATGCGCGCGCGCTCGGCGTCCGTTTCGCCGAGGCCGAGGTGGAGCGAGAAGGCACGCGCGAGATCGCCGACGCGTTGCGAGTGGCCGACCGTATAGCGGTCTTTCGCTTCGAGTGTCAGCGCCAGCGCGCAGATGATGTTCTGCGTCTGCTCGAGATCGGCGTGGTACGCCTTGATGCGCAGGAGCGACTGGATGCGCGTGACGAGCTCCAGCCGGTTGAGCGGATAGTTGATGAAGTCGTCCGCGCCGGCGACGATCGACTGCTGGCGCAGCGACGCGTTACGGTTCGACGTCAGCACGATCACGGGCAGGAACTCGTAGCGCGGATCGGCCCGTAGCAGCCGCAGCGTCTCGTTTCCGTCCTGCTCCGGCATCATGAGGTCGAGGAGCACGACGTCGATCGCTTCCTGCTCGATCACCTGCATCGCGTGGCGGCCGTTCTCCGACAGCGCGACGTGAAATCCGGCGTCCGTGAGCGTCGCCGTGATCATCTCGCGGTTCAACCGGTTGTCGTCGACGCAGAGGACGCGCGCTTTCGGCGGGATGCGCTCGCGCATGTGCCGAGTCACGACCGGCCGCGGCACTTCTTCGTTGATGGCGGCCGCGAAGAGTGCGACGAGATCGCGGTCGAACCCGCCGCGATCGGCTTCGCTCCACAGACGATGCATCGCCTCTTCCTCGGTGACGCCTTCGCGTTCGTGCAGCAGCTCGTCGAACCGGTTGGCGATTCCGACGATCTGCGCCTCGAGCGGAATCGCGTCGGCGCGGAGATGATCGGGATAACCGCTCCCGTCGAGCCGCTCGTGGTGCCAGCGGACGATCGGGACGAAGTCGCGGAAGGTCGTCAGCGGCTCGAGCATCGACGCGCCCATCCGCGCATGCTCCGCCACGCGCGCGACTTCGTCAGCATTCAGCACCGGCTTCGTCAGCAGCGCGTCGGGGACACCGATCATGCCGACGTCGTGGAGCATCGCCCCCTTGACGATCGTCTCCTTCTCATCGAGCGACATGCCGAGCTTGTCGCACAGCTTTCCGGTGAGCACCGCGACGCGCTGGACGTGCCCGAAGCTGCGCGGGTCCTTGTTCTCGAGCGCGGCCGTGAGCGTCAGGATGATGTTCTCGCTCGAGTCGAGCTCTTTCCGCAGGTTGCGGATCTTGATCAGCGAGCGGATCCGGCTGCGCAGCTCTTCGCGGTTGATCGGCTTGTTGAGGAAGTCATCCGCGCCGCTCTCCAGCGCCCGGATCTTGTCCTCGGTCGCCGTCAGTGCGGTGAGCATCAGTACCGGGATCGTTTTTCCGCCCGGCTGGCTCTTGATGCGCGCGCACGCCTCGTAGCCGTCCATGTTCGGCATCATCACGTCGAGGACGATGATCGAGGGGTCGTGCTTCGGGTAGAGCTGGAGCGCCTCGAGGCCGTCGCGCGCCATGACGACGTCGTAACCCCAGCCGCCGAGGTACTCCTCGAGAAGCTGAAGGTTCTGCTCGTTGTCGTCGACAGCTAGGACGAGTTCCCGTTCGACCGTCGGCGTTGCGGGCTCCGCGATGGCCATGAGATGCCGCTGATTATAGGAGGCTTCCCTGATCGTCATGATGATCGGGGCCGGGATAGACCACGCGATCGCCCTGGATGCGCGCGTGTGAATTCAGCACGTGCCGCTGTATGGATCGCGGGCCTAGGATGTGGAGGACCTCGATTCCGCGCCGCGTCAGTTCGTCCGCCAGAACGTTGCGATGACACCTCCACGGCACCGCCTCGGCGCACATGACGCAGGTGCGTTTCGGCGAGGCGAGTAGCGCGTCGACGGCGCTTCGGAACTCCTCCGTCGCCATGTGGTCGGCGTACGCCCGGAACTGCTCGTTGCGCCAGGCGGTGTTCGGCGAGTCGGGGAGGGGCTTGCGGCGTCCGCCGAGCTCCGGGACGTGGATGTACTCGATCCCGTGCTCCGGCAGCGACTGCGACAGTGCGTCTCGCGAAAAGTGCGGATAGCGCCGCGAGCCGGGGTAGCGGCGGATGTCCGCGAGCCGTTCGACGCCGTTCTCGCGCAGGAGCGCGATGAGCTCTTCGAGCGAGCGGGTGGAGTGGCCTATCGTAAAGACGAATGGCGGCATGGGTTCATAGGGGTATCAACCGAGCTGCCAGATGTCGTACTGCAGCTTGTCGAACTGGATGTCGGTCTGCGCCGGGAAGTTCTGCGAGACGAAGGTGAAGCCGTTCGGACCGATGAACGAATACGTCATCGTGATGTCGATGGCCAGCCACGTGTCGGGATAGAGCGCCACCTCGTACTTCACGGTCACGCGGGCCGGCAGGTTCGTGGCGTTGCGCACCGCCGCTTCGTGCGGGATCATCGCGCTATTCGCGTCGAAGGTCCCGGCCACCAGGTTGCCGACCTCGTTGTTGCCGCCCAACGCGTGTCCCACGATATGCAGCCACTCCCACGTGCGCGCGTTCGCCCACTCCCTGTCCATCACGCTGGCCGCGTAGTTCCGCGCGCTGCCGCCCATGGCGGTGTCGCGGCTGGGCGACGTGAGGCCGCCCGTGACAGGCTCCGTGTATTCGACCTCGATCACCAGGTCGTCGCCGGTCGGCGGCTCGGCGAATGCCCGGTTCGTGCCGCGCGCCGCGCGTGTCCGCGGTCCGCGCATGATGAGAGGCCCGGGCGAGAAGTAGAGAAAGTCATTGCCGTAGCCGACCAGGAGATAGGGCGTCTTTTTCTCTCGCGACGTCTCCTGCTCGCAGTCGTACGAGTTGATCAGCGACACCGCCCGGTTGATCGCCGTCACGCCGTGCTGCTGCGCGAGCAGCCGCTTGCGCGGGTCCGCCGAGTAGAGCACGTTGCGCGGGTCGGGGTTCGCCGCGCGGCTGCGCACGTTGAAGCGGCGCGACCGTACCGCCTGCAGTTGCGTCACGCGTCCGCTGCGCAGTCTCATTGCCGGAAGGCCTTCTCGTCGTTCATATAGGGATTCTGCGCGAACTCGGCGTTGTTAGACTAGAGCCGATGCCCTCGTACTACGCCGATCATGCCCAGCAGCTCAAGCGCGATCTCGCGACCGAGATCCCGGTCGACGAGCTTCGTCTGCTGCATCAGAAGCGGCCGCTGCTGCACGGGCTGATCGCGTTCGCCGATTTTGCGGCGCTCATCGGATCCGGCTTCGCGATCGCGCACCTCGACCACTGGTATTTCTGGCTGCCGTTCGCGTTTCTGGCGGGCTTTGCCGTGTTCGATTTCACGGTGCTCCTGCATGAGGTCGTCCACCGGGCGGTCCTGACGCAGGCGAGCGAGCGCGGCTATCGCATCCTCGGCCTCCTCTACGCGATGCCGAGCGGGATCTCCGCGTCGCAGTTCACCCGATGGCACCTCGACCATCACGCTGGGCTGGGGTCGTACGAGGAAGATCCGAAACGGCACTACCTCTCGCCGAAGGTCAATGCGCGCTGGTTGAAGGCGCTCTACTTCACGCCCGCGCTTTTTCCGATCTACTTCCGTGCGGCCGCGACGGAGACGACGTCATACGAGCCGGAGCTGCGGAAACGGATCGCGCGCGAGCGACTGGCCACGATCGCGCTGCAGCTCGGGATTCTCGCGTTGATCGCGTTCCTCGGCGGCTGGTGGATCGCGTGGAAGCTGTACGTCGTCCCGGTCTTCTTCGTCTTCCCGATCGCGTTCGCATTGAATCGCCTCGGGCAGCACTACGACATCGATCCATCCGATCCGGCGAAGTGGTCGACGCTGATCAAAGGCTCCTGGTTCTGGGACGCGATCTACCTCTTCTCGAACTACCACCTCGAGCATCACTACTTCCCCGGCGTCCCGTTCTACAACCTCCGCCGCCTCCAGAAGCTCCTGATGCCGTTCTACGAGAAGCGGGGCGTCACACCGCACGGCTACGGCGAGCTGGTGTGGCAGTACCTCATTCTCAACCGGAAGCCGCACACGAACTGGGACGAGGCGCCGGTCGGCGCCAGCCCAGTTCCGACGGGCGCAACTCCGTCATCCTGAGCCGCGTAGACGGCGACGATGCGCTGCAGGTGGCTCGTACTGGAAATTCGCGTTCAGCCGCCGTAGGCGGCGTCAGATCCGTAGCCCCCGCCTTCAGGCGGGGGAACGGCCGTTACAAAGGTGCGAGCCCGCGTAGCGGGCGACAGGTGCCGCCCGCTACGCGGGCTCACGTCCTGTGCGCGAACAACCCCCGC
>DASYSN010000441.1:0-7537 GCA_036003305.1 Thermoanaerobaculia bacterium | reverse complement strand
GATGGCCGCGACCATGGCGAGCGCCTCTTCTCGCGTCACCTCGGGCTCCGAGGTCAGCTCTTCTTCCATGTGGATACTCTACGCCAGACGCGGGACGGCTTACTTCGCGGAGGTGAGGACGACGTGGGCGCGGCGGTTCTTCGCCCACGCGGTTTCGTCGTGGCCGGAGTCGAAGGGCTTTTCCTTGCCGTAGCTGATGACTTTCATCGTGTCGGGATCGATGCCGCGGGCGGCGAGGTACTCCCTGGCGCTCCAGGCGCGGCGCTCGCCGAGGGCGAGGTTGTACTGCTCGGTGCCGCGCTCGTCGCAGTGGCCTTCGATCACGACGTCGAAACGCCGGTGGTCGCGCAGCCACTTCGACGTGGTGTCGAGGTTCGCCTCGGAATCAGGCGCTCGAGCGGATCGGTGCCGACGTCGTCGTTGTCGGCTTTCGGCGAGACGAAGTCGGTCGACGGCGGCGACACCTTCGTCTCGGGCATGGGAGCAGGCTTCACCGCCGCGGCCTGAGGCGCGGCGGCCGGCGCAGCGACCGTTCGGGCATGGCGGCATCCGGCGAAGAGAAGGGCGGCGGCGGATCGGCGGTTGTTTCTGAGGACCGAGGACCGAGGACCGAGGACTGAAACCAGGCGTTCTCGGCTGCGGAAATCTCGACCCCGGCGCGAGGGTTCTCCCACCCGCGCCACCCGAGGAACGTTT
The DNA here is from genome assembly GCA_036003305.1 of Thermoanaerobaculia bacterium. Taxonomy (GTDB): domain Bacteria; phylum Acidobacteriota; class Thermoanaerobaculia; order Gp7-AA8; family Gp7-AA8; genus DASXHZ01. The sequence goes on along the minus strand of DASYSN010000441.1, from coordinate 6,841 downwards.
TCCCTTTCCGTACGTCCAACTCGTGGCGATACAAGCGAATGCCCGAATTCATCGTACGCATCGGAACGCCCGACGGGGACATCGTCGAGCGCCGCGTTCACGCAAATTCCGTCTCCGCGGCCCAGGATGAGCTGCGGCGCCAGGGGATGCACGTCTTCGAGACGAAACGTGGCAGCTTCAGTCTCGCCGACCTCCTCCCCCGCTCCCGCAAGGTCATCTCGACCGAGCGCTTCCTGACGTTCAACCAGGAGCTGCTCGCGCTCGTGCGCGCCGGCCTGCCGATCATCCAGTCGCTCGATCTCATGCTCGAGCGCCAGAAGAACCTGCGATTTCGCGAGGTGCTGCTCGACATCCGCGACCAGATCAAGTCGGGTGTCGCCCTCTCCGACGCCTTTGCGTCATACGGCGACCTTTTCCCGACCATCTATTCGACCTCGCTCCGCGCGGGCGAGCGATCGGGCGACCTCGAAGGGGTCCTCCGCCGCTTCCTCCGCTACCAGAAGATCATCGTCAACCTGCGGAAGAAGGTGGTCGGGGCGCTCGTCTACCCGGCCGTCCTCATCACGCTCTCGGCCGCGATGGTCTTCATCATGCTGACCTACGTCATCCCCCGTTTCGCGGAGTTCTACACCGGCTTCGGCGCGCAGCTTCCATTCTTCACGCGCCTCATGATCGCGGTCGCGACCGGACTCCGTCAGAACCTGCTCTTCGTCGTCGCCGGGGTCGTCCTCGCGGTCTTCCTCTTCCGGCGATGGATCCGGACGAGCGGCCGCGTGACATGGGACCGCTGGAAGCTGAAGATCCCGCTCGCGGGCGGTATCCTCCACCGCTTCGCGATCATGCAATTCACGCAATCCCTCGGGACGCTGCTCTCCGGCGGGACGCCGATGGTTCCGGCCATCGAGATCGGCTCGCAGTCGGTGACGAATCAGGAGGTCTCGCTGAAGATCTCCGCGATCGTGCAGAACGTGCGTGAAGGGGAGCCGCTATGGCGCTCGCTCGAGTCGACGGGCGTCGTCTCCGACCTGGCGATCGAGATGATCAAGGTCGGCGAGTCGACCGGCGCATTGACGGAAATGCTCTCGAATGTCAGCGAGTTCTACGATGAGGAAATCGAGGCGCGGCTCGCCCGGATCGTCGCCGCCATCGAGCCCATCATTCTCGTGTTCATGGGCGGCGTGATCGCCGTCCTGCTCTACGCTTTCTATCTCCCGCTGTTCCAACTTTCGAGCGTCGCAGGCGCGCAATGAGAGGGCTTAGGGCTCAGTGCTTAGTGCTTAGGTATCACGCTCTAGCTCTAAGCACTAAGCTCTAAGCACCAAGCACTAACCACTAATATGGCTACCGACCACCGATCTCTGTACAAAACGGCCGACCCGACGGGCGAGGCGGCGCGCGCGAAGCGCGTGGCCGAGGAGTACGGCTTCCCGTACGTCGACCTCGAGCACTTCCAGGTCGATCACTCGCTCTTCCGCGACATCCCGCTCGACCTGATGATCCGCTACCAGTTCCTTCCGGAGCGGCGCGAGAACGGGCACATCTCGGTGGTCGTCGGCGATCCGACGGACGTCCTCAAGCTCGACGAGTTGGAGCTGCTCCTCGGCGCGCCGCTGAACGTCAAGGTGGCGTCGCCGGCGGCGATCCGCGACAAGCTGGAGAAGTCCGAGTCGACCCAGCGCGTCCTCGACGAGGCGACCGAAGGCTTCCGCATGCAGCTCGTCGCCGACACCGAGGAAGGCGAAGAGACGCTCACGATCGACTCGATCACCAACCAGGAAGCGTCGCCGATCATCAAGCTGGTCGACTCGATCGTCTTCAACGCCATCCAGCGCCGCGCCTCGGACATCCACATCGAGACGCGCGACAACGAGGTGGTCGTCAAGTACCGCATCGACGGCGTGCTCTACGAGGCACTCGATCCGATCGACAAGCGCCATCACTCGACCATCATCTCGCGTATCAAGGTCATGTCGGAGCTCGACATCGCCGAGAAACGCGTCCCGCAGGACGGCCGTTTCAAGCTCAAGCTCACCGGCCGCGCCATCGACTTCCGCGTCTCGATCGTTCCGACCGTCCACGGCGAGGACTGTGTCATCCGTATTCTCGACAAGGAGTCGATGAATAAGGAGTTCAAGAACCTCCGCCTCGACGTCCTCGGCTTCGACGAAGGGATGCTCACTCCTTTTCGCAAGTTCATCAAGGAGCCGTACGGCATGGTGCTCGTCACCGGCCCCACCGGCTCGGGCAAGACGACCACGCTCTACGCGGCGCTCTCGGAGATCCAGTCGCCCGACGACAAGATCATCACCATCGAGGACCCGGTCGAGTACCAGCTCCGCGGGATCACGCAGATCCCGGTCAACGAGAAGAAGGGCCTCACGTTCGCGCGCGGCCTCCGCGCGATCCTTCGCCACGATCCCGACAAGATCATGGTCGGTGAGATCCGCGACGAGGAGACGGCGGCGATCGCGGTGCAGTCGGCGCTCACGGGCCACCTCGTCTTCACGACGGTCCATGCGAACAACGTCGTCGACGTTCTCGGCCGCTTCCTCAACATGAAGGTCGACCTGTACAACTTCGTGTCGGCGCTCAACTGCGTGCTGGCGCAGCGGCTGGTCCGCCGCATCTGCCCGGAGTGCAAGTTCGAGACGACCTATCCCGACTCGTTCCTCGCGGAGTCAGGGCTCGACGCGGCCGACTACCGCGGCAAGACGTTCTATGAGGGGAAGGGCTGCCTCGAATGCAACGGCACCGGCTTCCACGGCCGCGCCGCGATCTCGGAATTGCTCGACCTCTCGGACCGCATCCGCACGATGATTCTCGACCGGCGCCCGGCGTCGGAGATCAAGAAAGCGGCGAAGGACGAAGGAATGATGTTCCTTCGCGAATCGGCGCTCCATAAAGTCATGGAAGGGACGACGACCTTGCGCGAAATCAACAAGGTCACGTTCGTGGAGTAAGGATTGGCGCGCAGTTTTCCACCGGACGTCATCGTCCTCGACAACGAATCGCTCCTGCACGCGCGCTTCGCGCGCGGGAAGCATCTGCCGCGGATCGTGCAGGCGAAGAGCTATCGCATCGCCGACGACACGTTCTCCAACTCCGTCGTCACGCCGGAGCTGGTGAACGACGTGGCGTTCGCCGAGACGCTGCGGCGCCTCAAGATGGAGACGGGACGCTGGGACAAGGCGTCGCTGCTCCTGTCCGACTCGTGGTTCCGGATGAACCTGGTCGAGCTGCCGTCGTTCAATGAGCGCGCCTCGGACGCCGCGGACATCATCCGCTGGAGCCTGCGGCGGACCCTCCCCATCGCGCCGGAAGAGCTGCGCGTCGCGTACGAGGTGCTGCAGCGGACGCCGTCCGCGGTGAAGCTGCTCGTCGTCAGCGCGCTCGAGAAGACGCTCGCGAAGCTCGAAGCGGCGTTCACCAGCGCGGGGATCTCGCTCGTGATGATCGAGCCGGTCGGCCTCAATCTCTGGAACACCATCGCGGTGCGTGAGAACGGCGCCACGGGGGATCGCCTCTTCGTCTACGTTCGGGAGCGGGAGTTCACGACCGCGGTCTTCAAGGGAGCGCAGCCGACGTTCCTCCGTTCGCGCAATCTGTCGGGCGAGCGGTCGCTGCAGCAGGAGATCCGCCTGTCGGCGAGCTATCTCCGCGACTCGCTACGCACCGGCTCGTTCGCGCAGTGCTACATCGCAGGAATCGATCGCGGCGACGTCGCCGCGGCGATATCGTCCGAATTCGGCTCGCCGGTGACGACGGTCGCTCTCCGTGATTTCGTGGAGCAGGCGCCCGACCTCGGCGGGTACGATGCCGAGCTGATGGCGGCCGCAGGAGTGTTCACCGGTTGAAGCCTCTTCACCTCAATCTCGCCAAGCAGCCCTACCGCGACTACCGCCCCGTCTACGCGGTGGTGGTGGTCATGTCGCTGCTGATCGCCGTGCTGATGCTGAACAACATCGACACGTACTACCGCTACAAGACCGAGACGAAGACGACGCGCACCACGATCGCGACGCTGGAGACGCAGGCGGAGCAGGAGCGGACGCGCGCGGCGGCCGCCGACAACCAGCTCCGCTCGTTCGATCTCGTGGCGCTCGGGAACGAGACGCACTTCATCAACGCCCAGCTCGCGGAGCGCGCGTTCTCATGGAGCGAGTTGCTCGACCGGCTCGAGGACGTGCTCCCGCGCGACGTCCGGATCATCAGCATCTCACCCGCTTTCCTGCCCAACGGGCTCGTGCACCTCGAAATGATGTTCGACGCGAAGACGCCGGACGGCATGCTGGCGGTCATCACGAACCTGCAGAAGAACAAACAGTTCGTGAATCCGTTCCCCCACAACGAAACGCAGTCGGAAAAGGGCGGCTATTCGTTCACGGTGGGGGTCGACTTCAAGCCGACGGTGGCGCGGCCGATGGAGAAGCGCTGATGTGGCGTGAGAAACGGATTCTGCTCGCGATCCTCGGCGTGCTCCTCGCCGCGAATACGGTCTTCTTCTTCACGTACCGCCTGCAGTACGAACAGCGGCTGAAGGACCTCGACGACCGCCGCGAACAGGCCGAGGCGAGGCTGAACTCGCAGCATGCGGCGCGGCTCCAGGCCGAGCGCCGGCTCGTGGCGTACCGCAACATCTCGCGCGACGTTCAGGACATCTACACGCGGCAGTGGGCCACCGAAAACGAGCGGCTCACGGCGCTCATCGCGGAGATCAAACGCCTCGCGGTCGCGAGTGAGCTGGTACCGAAGTCGATCAGCTACGCGCGCGTTCAGGACACCAACCCCAAGGTGCGCACGGCGGCCGAAACGGTGACCATCTCGTTCGGGGTGCAGGGGAATTACCAGCAGGTGCGGCGCCTGATCAACCTGTTCGAGCTCTCGCGGCAATTCATCATCATCGACCAGATCTCTCTCTCGTCGGCGCAGGACCAACTCCTGTCGCTGAACCTGCAGCTCAAAACTATCTTCCGCGACATCGCGCCGGTCGCGACGAAACGGTTGTAATGGACTGGATGAACTGGAAGACCTGGACAACGGTGGCGCTCGTCCTGATCGCGGTGGCGGCCATTTACGTATTCGCGGCCGATCCGCGGACGCCCGACGAGCCCTTAACAGCGGCCAAGCCGGCGGGGACGCATGCGGCCGTGGCGCCGCAGCCGAACGTCTCCGGCGCGATCGCTGGCGTCGAGCCGGTGCACAAGGACCTGCTGGATCCGCAGCCGGGACGCTACAAGAGCGAGCGCAATCTGTTCGACTTCGTCGCGCCCCCTCCCCCTCCGCCGCCTCCCGCACCGGCCCCGCCGCCCGATCGCGATAAAGACGGCGTGCCTGACTTCAAGGACAACTGTCCGGACGTCTACAACCCCGATCAGGCGGACCTCGATCACAACGGGATCGGCGACGCCTGCCAGCAGACGCCGGTGATCATCCCGCCGCCTCCGCCCCCTCCGGCGCCCGTGCCGCCGGCGTTCGACTACAAGTACGCCGGCACGTTCGGGACGCCGAAGAATCCGATCGCGACGTTCACGCGGAACGGCGAGATCGTGAACGCCCGAGTCGGCGATACGATCGACAACAAATTCATCCTGCGCAGCATCGGGATCGAATCGGTCGAGATCGGTTTCGTCGGCTTCCCCCCGACCGAACACAAGACGATCGGCATGGGGCAATGATGAAGTCCTCGGTCCTCGGTCCTCGGTCCTCGGTCCTCGGATCCGCAGCACCACGGTTTAGTCCGAGGACTGAGGACTGAGGACCGAGGACTGACCGGTGACGTTTCCGCGATCAGCGCGTCACAACCTGTGAGCAGATCATCGAGAAAGACAAACGAATGAATCGAATGAAACAACTGGCCGCGGCGCTCCTCATCGCCTTGCCGCTCTTCTCGTGCGTCAGCTACAAGGCGTACGAGCTGGGGCAGAACGCCGAAATGACGAAGGACTGGGATTCGGCCGTGACGCAATATGAAAAGGCGCTGCAGGTCGACCCGCAGAACATGAAGTACACCATCGCGCTGAGGCGGGCGAAGCTCGAGGCCTCGCGCGAGCACTTCCAGAAGGGGAAGACGCTCAAGGGCGCCGCCGACTCGGCCACCGGCAACGAGCGGATCCGCCTCGCGACGCTCGCCGCCACGGAGTTCGAGCTTACCGTGAAGCTCGACACGACCAACCAGTACGCCGCCGTGGAGCTCGGGAAGTCCGTTCGCGAGATCCAGGACATGCAGGCGGCGATGTCGGGCGACAAGACCTCGATCGAGGAGATGAAGAAGCGGGCGCAGATCACGAAGGTCCAGCCGCCGCAGCTCAATCCCGCCTCGAACGAGCCGATCTCCCTCAGCTTCCCGCACGAAACGCCGGTCAAGGACATCTACCGCGCCCTCGGCAACGCATTCGGCATCAACATCCTCTTCGATCAGGCGGTCAAGGACGACCGCATCTCGATCGAGCTGAAGGACGTCACCGCGCAGCAGGCGCTCGAGCGCGTCATGCAGGCGGCGAATCACTTCTACAAGGTGCTCGACGAGCACACCATCATCGTCGTCCCCGACAACCCGCAGGCGCGCCGCGACTACGAGGACCTCGTCATCCAGACGTTCTATCTCTCGAACGGCGACGCCGAGCAGGTGACCAACGTCGTGCGCACCATGATCGAGGCGCGCAACGTCTTCCCGCTCAAGGCGCTCAACGCGATCACCATCCGCGACACCGCCGACAAGGTCCGCATCGCCCAGAAGATCATCGAGGCGAACGACAAGGCGAAGGCGGAAGTCGTCGTCGACGTCGAGCTGCTGCAGATGGACCTCGACAAGACGAAGGACATCGGCTTCGCGCTCGCGGGG
>DASYSN010000440.1:0-6341 GCA_036003305.1 Thermoanaerobaculia bacterium | reverse complement strand
TGATTCGAGGAACTTGAAGAGGACGTACGTCAAGCCGAGGCTGACGAGCGCGAGGCCGACGACGATCCAGAAGAATCCGATATCGGTCACGGCTGCCCTCCTCGGAGCGATGATACCGTTCGCCGAAGAGTCGGGATGAACATCGTCGCCATCAGCGGCAGCCTTCGCGAGGGTTCGTCGAACGCCGCGCTGCTACGCGCTGCCGCGAGCGTCGCGCCGGAGGGAGTGCGGTTCGTCTTCTACGAAGGGATGAACGACCTCCCGCACTTCAACCCCGATCTCGACGCGGAGGGCTCGACGCCGCCGGAGCCGGTGCGGCAACTGCGGGAGCTGCTGATCGGCGCGGACGCGATTCTGATCTCCTCTCCCGAGTACGCGCACGGCGTTCCGGGCGCGTTCAAGAACCTGCTCGACTGGCTCGTCTCGACCGGAGAGCTGGTCGGCAAACCGGTGGCGCTGCTCAACGCGGCAGCGGCCGGTGGCGAGTACGCGCAGAACGCGATTCTCGAAACGCTGCGGACGATGAACTGGCGCGTGGTCGACGAGGCTTGCCGGATCGAGCCTTTCGTCAAACGGAAAGGCGCGCTTGATGAGGAGGCGAAGCAGGCATTGCGCGCAACGGTGAGTGCGCTCGTCGCCGCGATAGACTAGCGAGCGGTGTCCAATCCCGATATCCCACGCGCTCCGCTGCCGGTTGCTTACTGGCCACAGTCGCTGACCGTTCAGATCAACGGCCGCGAAATGCGGTTCACCTACGTTGATCTGAACGTCTGGTTCGCCGAGGCACTGGAAGCGATCGAGGCCGCGTCCGACGAACGACTGGAAGCGGCAAGAGAGTCGCTCGCAAAATCGATCGAGGCGACGCTCGTGCCGATCGATGCCGCCTTGCCTCCGCTCCGCGAACTGCAATTCCCGCCGGCGGTCACCAGCCAGACGGCGGAAGCGACGACGCGTCCGCACACCGACCCGAGCGCCCTGGCCCTGTGGGACTACAGCTTCACATACGACGCGTTGCCCGAACTCCAGGACGAGGTCATCGCCTACGTCGCACCGCACACAATCGCATGCGTCGAAACGACCGCGCCTGACGACGAACGTCTCTTCCGTGCGCTCGCTCGCTTCATCGTGCTTCACGAAGAAGCGAGTCCCGATCTTTTCGTCGAGATGGCCAACGAGGTCGCCGCTGCATTCGCGGAGCACCGGCCGGCGCCCCCACCTGCTGACGTCGCGGGCCGAGGCGAAAACCTGCGGGCGACGTTCAACGTCTTCACGACTCGCTCAGCCACCGCTGTCGTTCAGGTCGTCCGGAACCGCGCCGCCGAAAAGTTCCGCTTCATCGCAGAAACGGCCGCATCGGCCGAGGCTCCCCGCCTCTCGCACGTCTCGTTCGACCTCGGCACGCTCTCCGGCGAGACACTCGAAGATCGACTCAGCGCATTCTTCCGCCTGCTCATCAGCAGCGGCAGCGCCACCGCGCGGCTCACCGCTGGCTATCGCGACGGAATCGGACAGATTCCAATCACGCCGGCATTAGAAGGAGATCCGCTCGACGCATCGTGGACGGCGCAGGTCGCGAAAGGCATCCGCGCGTGGTTCGACGCGCAAAGGCCGGAGCTCGGCGCGCAATCGGCCATCACATTCGACGTGACGGTCTCTGTCGACGAAGTGGCGGTCATCGACGTACGCGACCTCTACATCGATGCCAATCGGGTCCTGCAGAGCGCCGGCGAGGCCGCCGGCGCTCCCCTGAGAAACGATTGATAACGATTGACTACTTCACCGAAGCGGTGAACACCTCTTCCATCGCGCCGACGTTGCAGCCGTTGATCGCGTTCTGGTTGGCGCGGCTGTCGGTCCACACCGGATGCGCGACGCCGCCGAAGGCGACGAGTCCCGAGTAGTCGCCCTGCTGGTTGCCGTAGTTGATCGCGCTGCAGGGGAAGACTCCATCGCAGTCGTGCTCGTTCGAGCTGACGCTCGAGGCGCGGACGTTTGGCGCGAACGTCGCGGCGTCGGAGGAGCGCGAAAGGTAGATGTCGGTCATGAAGCGCTGGCCGGTCGTATCGTTGCGGGTGTCGTAGAACGAGACGTTCACGACGCCGTTGGTCGGATCGATCGAGAGCCAGTGATTGAAACGGTCGACCGCGTACGGGACCGGATCGGTCGCCGCCTTCGGGAGCGACCACGTCGTTCCCTTGTCATCCGAGTACGAGACGTAGATGTCCGTCGTACCGTTCGGGGCGAGGTCCATCCAGGAGCAGACGAGACGTCCGCGATGCGCGCCGGCCGAGCGGTCGGCGTCGCACGCCGGATAGACGAGAGCGCCGCGGTACTTCTCCGCCGGAATGGCGATGTCGAACGGAAGCACCTTCGACGACACCACGCTCTGCTTGCCCCACGTCACACCGCCGTCGAACGAGCGATTGAACGCGATGGTGTTCGCGGAGTAGTCGTTCCATGCGAGATACAGCTCACCGTTGGGGCCGACGAACGGCACCGCGCCGATGGCGCGGCCCGGGCCCTGCGGATCGTCCGCGCGAGTCGAGGTGAACGTCACGCCGTGATCCGTCGAGCGGGCCAGGCGCACGCCGCCGCCCGTCGAGCCGCCGCTCGCCGCGTCCCAGGCGATATAGACGTTGTCGCGGAACGGCGAGCCGCCGTTCGCGTCCGAAGTGATCATCGGCTTGTCGTTGAAGTGATCGGAACCGCTCGCGAAATCGAAGAACGTGACGAGCGGATACGTCCGGCCGCCGTCCTGCGACCGCGCCACGCCCATCTCGCTTCCGTTCACGCCGTTTCCATTGCCGAAGAAGACGACGATGTAGCCGTAGAACAGATTGCCGTGCGAATCGAAGGCGAGCGTCGGATCGGAGCCGAAGCGGATGCCGTTCGCGCCGATCGGCGCCGGCAGCGGCAGATCGACGCCGCCCCACGACTTGCCGCCGTCGCCCGACCAGTAGCCGCGCATCGGGTCGCGATAAATCTCGTTCGACCCCGCCGCGAGCTGTTTCGCGTTCGACGTGTTGAGCGTGATGTACGTCTCGCTCTGCGGGCCGCATTCGTTCGAAACGTCGACATTGCCGCCCGTCGAGAGCGACGACGTCGCGGCGCCGCCCGCCATCTCGCCGCTCTTGATCAGGTATTGGTACTTGTCCCACCAGGTGGGGTTATTCGGATTGTTCGTCTGCGCGACGACCGGAGCCGCGCAGAGCAGCAGCAGCGCTGCAACCAGAGAGAGATGACGCATGAAGGGAAACTCCTTTCGCGCGCGCGTATGCGCAAGGCACACGCCACCGCCATTTCACGAAGAATCAACGACTTACGCGAGCTTCACGGGTCTACGACAGGCCCACCTGCTCAGGCGCTGACCACGGGGAGGGTCAGTGAGCGACGCGGCGCGTCGGCTAGTATTACGTCATGCTCCAAATGCCGCCGCTCGATGCCATCGGGCGCGATCTGCTCGTCGTTCCGGCGTGGCGGCGGACGCTCACCCTGGCGATGCCGTTCATCCTGGCGGCGCTTTTCTTCGTCTTCGCCGCGCGCGGGCTGTGGCTCGGCTCACTCCTCTGCGCGATGGTGATGACGTTCATCACCTACGGCTCGATCTCGCACGACCTCGTTCACCGCAACCTTCACCTTCCGCGGTGGCTCAATGAAGTGCTCCTCTGCGCGATTGAGCTGATCACGTTCCGCTGCGGCCACGCTTACCGCATCGTCCACCTGCACCATCACGCGCACTTCCCTGCCGCGGACGACCTCGAAGGTTCCGCCGCCGCGATGTCGTGGTGGCGCGCCTTGCTCGAAGGTCCGATCCTTCAGCCGCGCCTCCTCTGGTTCGCGCTGCGAAGCGGCCGCGATCGCGCGTGGGTCGCCGGCGAAGCGATCACCGTGACGATCCTCTTCGTCAGCGCGGTGGCGCTCATCCCGATCACGATCATCCCCGCCGCCTACGCCGCGCTCATGATCGCCGGCAGCTGGCTGTTTCCGATCATCACCGCGTACATTCCTCACGTCGCGACCAGCGACAGCGCGCTCACGCAGACGAAGTTGTTCCGCGGCAAGATGCTGTCGGTCGTCGGAGCGCAGCACCTGTATCATCTCGAGCATCACCTCTATCCGCAGATCCCGCATCACAACTGGCCGAAGCTCGCCCGCCGGCTCGATCCGCATTTCGAACGCGCCGGCTTGGTCCCGGTGAAGCTCCTCTTCTGATGGACGACGAACGCGGATTTCTCGCAACGCTCATCGGCGACGGCCGCTCGCTGCTGACGCTCACCGCCCTCATCCTGATCGGGGTCGGAGTATTCGTGGTCTTCCAAGCGTCCACCGGCCATTTCCTGCCGCAGGACACGGCGTACCTCGGTATGACGTCGCAGCAACTCTGCACCCTTCACGGCTGCCGCATCGTGCATTTCATGGTGCATGACCGCATCTCGTTCGGCGGCGTGCTCGTCGCGATCGGAACGGTCTACCTCTGGTTGTCGGAGTTCCCGCTGCGCCGCCGCGAACGATGGGCATGGTGGGCGTTCGCGATCAGCGGCACCGCCGGTTTCCTCAGCTTCCTCACGTACCTCGGATACGGATATCTCGACACGTGGCACGGGGTCGCGACGCTCGCACTGGCGCCGATCTTCGCCGGCGGAATGTGGATGACGCGTCCTCGCGCCGGCGAGGGCGCCGGCGCCACACTGAAGCCGCGTTTCGCTTTCCGTTCGCGGCGAGACGTCGGACGGCTGCTGGTGCTCGCGGCGACGTTCGGAATCGTCTGCGCCGGCCTGACGATCATGACCGTCGGGATGACGAGCGTCTTCGTGCCGACCGACCTTACCTACATGGGCGTCACACCGGAGGAGCTGCGCTCGTTCAACGCGCACCTCGTCCCGCTCATCGCGCACGACCGCGCCGGCTTCGGCGGCGCGCTCGTCTCCTGCGGTCTCGCGATGTTCATCGCCGCTCTCTACGGCTTCCCGTCGCGCAGTCTCTGGCAGGCCCTCGGAATCGCCGGCATTTCCGGCTTCGGCGCCGCGATCCTGGTGCACCCCGCAATCGGCTACACGACTCCGATCCACCTCGCGCCCGCGGTCGTCGGCTGCTTCGTCTTCGCGACCGGGATGGCGCTCAGCTTCAGCAGCAGCCGGAGCCCGGGATGTGGCGGTGATCGGGGCCGGCAGGAAGCGGGACCATCGAGATCCGCTCCCCTCGCACCGCCCGAGTCCATGACGCCGCCGATGCGATGAGGATCACGAAGACGCAGATCATCAGCGTCGCGGTGAGCGCGGCGTCGAGATAGCCGGTGAAGGCGTTCTTCGCGAGCGACTTGTCGGACAGGAAGTTGTCGAAGATCGAGCGCCAGCCGGCGTAGAGCGTCGTGGACGAGACGAAGGCGAGCGGGAACATCGTCGTCCAGGCGTACCTCGCCTTCCCGGCGTTGACGATCACGCTCGTGCTGACGCAGAGCGCCACCGCGGCGAGAAGCTGGTTCGCGATGCCGAACATCGGCCAGATCTGGGAGATCGAGCCGGTGGCGATGAAGTAACTCCAGGCGCAGACGACCGCCAGCGTCGCGAGGATCGTCCCCGGCAGCCAACTCGGATTCGCGAACGGCTTCGCGAAACCGCCGGCGAACTCCTGCACCATGAAGCGCGCGACGCGCGTGCCGGTGTCGATCGTGGTGAGGATGAACAGCGCCTCGAACATGATCGCGAAGTGGTACCAGTAGGACATCAGGCCGGAGAGGAACGGGATGCCGGAGAAGATCTGCGCGAAACCGACGGCCAGCGACACCGCGCCGCCCGTCCGCCCCACCAGCGTCTCGCCTACTAATAGTTCGAAGTGGTGCAGGTTCACCGTCGAGAGGCCGAGCTTCGCGAACACCGCCGGCGGAACGTTGATCGCGTAGTAGTCGCCGGGATGCAGCGCGCAGACGGCGATGAGCGCGACGCAACCGACCAGCCCTTCGCAGAGCATCGCGCCGTAGCCGATCATCCGCGCGTCGCTCTCCTTCTCGATCATCTTGGGCGTCGTGCCGGAGCCGATGAGCGCGTGGAAGCCGCTGATCGCTCCGCACGCGATCGTGATGAAGACGAACGGGAACAACTTGCCGGGGATGATCGGGCCGCCGCCGTTCACATACTGCGACAGCGCCGGCGCATGAATCTGCGGCGCGACGACGATCGTGCCGATCACCAGCGCCGCGATCGTGCCGAGCTTCATGTACGACGAGAGATAGTCGCGCGGACAGAGGAGCATCCACACCGGCAGGACGCTCGCGATGAAGCCGTAGGCCGCGATCGCGACCAGGATCTGCGTCTTCGACAGCGTGAACATCGCGCCGAGCGCGG
>DASYSN010000439.1:0-2465 GCA_036003305.1 Thermoanaerobaculia bacterium | reverse complement strand
ATCGTGTCGACGCCGCCCATCTGCGACTTCACGAACTGCAGCTTGTTGCGGTGCTGCGCGTTCTGCGGCTCGCGCTGGATGAGGCGCTCGAGCACCTGCGACGCCCGCTCGTACTGCCCCTTCGCGACGTGCGCCTCGGCGAGCGAGTTCATCGAAGCGAGGATGTTCGTCTCCTCGTTCAGGCGCATGTAGACGCCGACGAGACGTTCCAGCGTCGGCGTGTGGCCGGAGTCGACGCGTAAGACACGGTTCAACATCTCGACCGCGGCGCCGCGCTCGCCGCGCGCCAGCGCCTTGTCGACGAGCGGCGCGATCATCTCCAGCGCGCCGTCGGCGTTGTTGCTCTTGAGATAGATCTCGGCGAGCGTCTCGCGAATCGCCGGCTCGTCCGGGTTCCCGCGCACCGCGCGCTCGAGCGTCGAGCGCGCCGACTGCACGTCGCCTTTCGCGAGCTGGATCCTTCCCCACATGCCGGTCAGGCGCGGGTGATCGCGGTTGGATTCGAGCGCCGTCTCGACGATCGCGAGCGCGTTGTCGTAGTCGCGCGCTTCGAGGAGCGCCGTCACCAGCGACTCGACGAGGTCAATGTTCCGCGCGTCGATCTTCAGCGCTTTTTTGAAGACCTGCACCGCCTCGTCGAGCATGCCGCGCTTGAGCAGCATCCTTCCGACGCGGTCGTACTCCTTCAGCGCCTCGGCGGTCTGGTTGTTCTGGCCGTAAAGGTCGGCGAGCTTGACGTGGACGTTGATCGAGCTCGGGTCGAGCTCCGAGATCTTGCGATAGATACTCAGCGCGTTCGCGGGATCGCCGTGCTTCAGGTAGTAGTCGGCGAGGACCTGGTACTGGCTCTTCGCCTCCATCGCGAGGCCCTGCTTCGCGTAGAGGTCGGCGAGCTTGGCATAGATGTCGAGCTTCGAAGGATCGAGCTTGTTGATCTTCTTGTAGATCGCGATCGCTTTGAGGAAGAAGCCGTCCTTCGAATAGTGGTCGGCGATCTTCCCGAACGTCTTGACCGCTTCGTCGTTGCGGTTGATGCGGACCCAGAGGTCGCCGATGCGGTTCAGAGTGTTGACGTCGTTGGGGTTGTCGTCGAGGAGCCTTTCGTACTCCTTGATCGCGGCGTCAATCTTCCCCTTCGCGACGAGCTTCTCCGCGTTGGCGATGACCTTATCTCGTTGAACCGCCATCTTCCACACGTGAGCCGAACAGCAGCATCGGCTCGTCAACCCCTTCGAACGATCGTCTGTGTATCGGGCTCGGCCCGAATGTCCTCAAAGCCGCTTGGTGCTCTTCCGTCGCGTACCCCCGGTGGTGTTTGAAACCGTATTCAGGGTAACGCGCATCATACGACTCCATCAGCATGTCGCGGTAGACCTTGGCGACGATGGAAGCCGCGGCGATGGAGACACTTCGCCGGTCTCCGTGGATCAGCGGGATCTGCGGCATCTCGAGCTGTTCGAGGGTGACGGCGTCGAGGAGGAGGATGTCGGGGCGGAGCGAGAGATCGTCGAGCGCGTGCAGCATCGCGAGCTTGCTGGCGCGGAGAATGTTGATCCGATCGATCGTCGTGTGCTCGACGACGCCGACCGACACGGCGCGCGCCCTTGCGAGGATCACGCGGCAGACGTCGAGGCGGTCTTCGTGCGCGACCTGCTTCGAATCGTTGACGCCGAACAGCGTCGGGTCGGGATCGAGGACGACGCACGCGGCGACGACCGGACCGGCGAGACAGCCGCGGCCGACCTCGTCCGTTCCCGCGATGCACCGAAAACCAAAATCGCGGAGCCGGCGCTCGACTGAGGACATCTCAGCGATGCGCGCCAGCTCCGCGAACAAGGAACCGTAGAGTTTTTCCTCGGGGGTACGCTTCTTCGGTTTCGAAGCGTGGGGCCGCGCTTCCATGACGCTCATTGTCCGCGCGAATCCGGTGTTCCGTCATCCTGAGCCGGCGTAGCGCGGCGAAGGATCTCCAGATGCGCCGCTCGAGCCGCGTGCCGCGAATGCCGAGATCCTTCGCCGTCTACGCGGCTCAGGATGACGGAGTGGCGACGCCTGCTCCGGATGACGGGAAGCGGGTTAGCGGGGGCGCTTCTCTTCGATGCGAGCGGCTTTCCCGCGGAGTTCCCGGAGGTAGTAGAGCTTTGCGCGACGGACCCGGCCATGGCGTTCGACCTCGATCTTATCGATCGTCGGAGAGTACAGCGGGAACATGCGCTCGACGCCGATGCCGCCGGAAACTTTCCGGACGGTGAACATCTGGCGCGATCCGCCGCCCTTGCGCGAGATCACGAGGCCCTGGAAGATCTGGATGCGCTCTTTGTCGCCTTCCTTGACCTTCACGTGGACCTTGATGGTGTCGCCCGGCGCGAAGTTGGGGAGGTCGGTCCGCGCCTCGCGCGACTCGACCAGTTTCATGATGTCAGGCATGACAAGACTCCGTTTTTGTCTGAACTACAGGTTTCGGC
>DASYSN010000438.1:0-6014 GCA_036003305.1 Thermoanaerobaculia bacterium | reverse complement strand
ACGCTTCCGACGGCTGTCCGGCCGCTGATGACGCGGTCGTACATGCCGCGGTAGACGGGCAGGACGCGGTCGACGTCGAAACGGGTGATGGCGACGTCGCGGGCGGCGGCGCCCATGCGGCGCCTGACCTTCTGATCGGAGAGGATTTCGATGGCGCGGGCGGCCATCCCGTCGACGTCGCCGACCGGCAGGAGGAACCCGGTCTCGCCGTCGTCGACGACCTCCGGCAGACCGCCGGCCTTCGTCGCGATCACCGGGACGGCGCACGCCATCGCCTCGAGGGCGGCCATGCCGAACGACTCGGCCTCGGACGGCAGGAGGAAGACGTCGCTGGAGCTGACGATCTGCTCGAGATTGCCGACGTTGCCGAGGAACGCGACGCGGTTGGCGAGACTGTGCTCCCGCGCGAAATGCTCCGCGCTGGAGCGGTCTGGGCCGTCGCCGATCATCGCGAGGCGGCACGGCACGACGCGATTGACGCGCGCGAAGACCTCCATCACGTCGAGCACCCGCTTCACGGGACGAAAGTTCGAGACGTGGCAGAGCAGCGGGTCGTTCGACGCGCCGAAGAGGTGGCAGGTGTCGGCTTCCCGCGGATGGAAGCGCGACGGATCGACGAAGTTGGGGATCACGTCGATCGCCTTGTCGGTCCCGAAGTTCACAGCCGTCTGGTCCTTCAGCCATTGCGACACGGCGGTGACGCCGTCGCTCACCTCGATGCCGAACTTCGTGATCGGGAGGTAGCTCGCATCGCGGCCGACGAGCGTGATGTCGGTGCCGTGCAGTGTCGTGATCACCTTCAGGTGCGTATCGCCGAGGATCTGCTGCGCGAGATGCGCGGAGATCGCGTGCGGGATCGCGTAGTGGACGTGCAGCACGTCGAGCTTCTCGTACGCCGCCACCTCCGCCATCTTCGACGCGAGCGCCAGCGTGTACGGCGGGTACGGGTCGAAGAGCGGGTAGGTCGTGACGGTGACTTCGTGGAAGTGCACGCGCTCGTGAAAGATGTTCAGCCGCGACGGGAGCGCGTAGCTGATGAAGTGCACGTCGTCGCCGCCGCGCGCGAGCGCGATCCCGAGCTCCGTCGCCACCACGCCAGAGCCGCCGAACGTCGGATAACAGGTGATGCCGATCTTCATAGTGCTTAGTGCTTAGAGCTTAGTGCGTAGCTTAGGCCGGCCTCCTAAGCACTACGCACTAAGCCCTAAGCTCTATCCCACTTCCCTTCCACGATACGCGCCGATCACGTCGTCCACGCGCGGCGGCTGTTTGGTGACGAATGCTTCGCCGTAGCGGGCGCCGATCAATGCGCCGAAGTGGACGCCGCGCGCTTCGATCAGGTCGAGGAACTCGGGGCGGGCGATGAAGGTCATCGGCTCCTTCGAATTCGGGTCGTGGAACTGCGACTTGAACGCGCCGATCGAACGCATCTTCTGCTTCCACTGCTTCGTGACGTCGACGACGAACGACGGCGGGATCATGTAGTTCTGGATGTAATAGAGGACCGTCTGCGGGCGGTGCGCCGCGTACTCGCTCTTCAGCGACTTCAAGCCGGCATAGAACGACGCGCTCGTGACGAGGGCTCCGGCGCGGGCGTGGTCGGGGTGGCGGTCGTCGGGCCACGCGGTGAAGACGAGCTTCGGCTTCGCGCGGCGGATGACGTCGACGAGCTCCAGCTCCTGCTCGCGGCCGGTCTTCAGACCGCCGTCCTGGAAGTCGAGCTGTTCGCGAAACGCGGCGCCGAGGATCCGGGCGGAGGACATCGCCTCGCGCTTGCGCGTCGCGGGCGTGCCGCGGGTGCCCATCTCGCCGCTCGTCAGGTCGATCATCCCGACGCGCAGGCCGTCCTTGATCGACTTCACGATCGTGCCGCCGCACGCCAGCTCCGTGTCGTCCGGATGCGCGGAGACGAACAGCAGATCGACCGGTTCGACAGTCATAACGAAATCACACTGAACGACGGCGCGTCGGGCTCGATGCAATCGATCATCCGCATGGCGAGATGGTTGCCGAACTGCGACCAGTAGGCAAACCAGCCGACGACGCGGTCCTGCACGTGGCCGTCAGGATGGAACGTCGCCAGCAGCTCGCGCAGCGCCGTCCAGCGCTCCTTCTCCTTGCGCACCAGTCCACGGATCGCGCGCTCCGCGAGCTTGTCGAAGTGGTATTCGATGTGGCCGATCGAGCGATTGATCGCCCGCGCCAGCGCGTGTTCGGCGGGAAGCGCGATCTCGCCGATCCGTGTGATCTCGGCCGCGAGGTTCGCCCGCGCCCGCTCCGCGATCGCGTGCACCTCGGCGACTCCCGGCGCTTCGCGTTCGGCGAGGATCGCGTCGGCCGGCATGAAGATCTCGCGTGCGTCGAGACCGAAACGCTCGAACAGACGCGCGATCCGCTTCGGCGCGACGAGCGCGTGACCGCGCAGCGCGACCCGCGGCATCGGGACGCCGAGGAGCTCATGGAGCGAGGCGATCTGCGCGTAGTAGGCGACCTCCGATGGGCCGCCGACGAAGACGTCGGGCGCGAAGACGAAGTCCTGCAGCAGCGGACGCGTGAGCGCCGAGGTAGAGATCGTGGTCGGATCGTCGATGCGGCCGGTAACGATGTGCCGCTCGCCATGCTCGTTGATCTGGAAGAGCAGCGTGTACTGCTCGCCGGGACGGGTGACGACCTGCGGGGTGTACCCGGCGTGCGCGAGCGCGTCGGAGCGCGACGCGATCTCCTCCTCGATCGCGTCCCACTGCGCGAACATCTTCTCGAAGAGCGGCGCGCCGGCGCGGCGGAGCTCCGGGAGCAGCGCGTCGACAAAGACGATCCGTTCGCCTTCGAAAACCGAGACGAGCAGCTCCGCGAACGAGTCGCGGAAGCTGATCCCTTCGCGGAGCCACGGCGGACGTTCGATGTCGTACAGCGACAGAAGCTGTGCGATCAGCGCTTCGGGAACCGGCGCCGGGCCGACCATCTCGCGCGACTCGACCGCGCGCGTCGCGCGCAACGTGACGAGGTCGAGCTGCCGGTTCACGTTGCGGTTCGGCAGTGAGAGTGTCGCGACCTCGGCGTAGTCGTGATCCTCGGTCGCGAGCCAGAAGAAGATCGTCGCGTCTTTCCCCTGCGCGGCGAGCTGACGCTTCATCTTGATGAGCGTCGCGATCTTCGCGAGCGTGTACAGCGGTCCACCCGCGAAGCCGACCTGCTGCCCCGCGATGAGCGTCATCGTTTCGCCCGCCGCCCAGCGCCGCAGATCGTCCGACACGAAGTTGCCCCAGTGCCGGTTGGAGCGATCGAGCGCGTCAGCCAGCTCGCTTCTGTGTGGCGCCGGCAATCCTGCCGGCGCGGTATCGCGCGGCAGAAAGCTCGTCGCCCGCCGCTCTCCCGCCATCCAATCGAGCACGAACGGATTCATGCCGGGATGCGCGGCGAGCGGGAAGCGAATACATCCCGATTCGTTCATGGCGTCTTCGTTCCCACCAGGATGAGCCGCGGCGACGTCACGGCGAACGGGTTCCCGTCGAAGTCGCCGAATGCGGAACGGATCGACAATTTGCACGCCGCAAACATCTTCGATATCTCGCTCAGCTCATAGCCCCGCACACGTTCGAGGTAGCGCTTTTGACCGATTGTTATCCGTTTGTTGAACGAGCGGTCGGAAGAATCGAACCAGCGCTCGATCTGGACCTCGCCCAGCGGCGTCGACCGCCGCTCGCGCTGCACCAGTTTTTCGAGCTCGCGATGCACGTTGAGATAGTCGAACAGGAACACCGCACCCGGCTGGAGCACGCGCGCCATCTCTTCGACGACCTGCAGGTTTTCCTCCTCGGTCGCGAAGTATCCGAAGCTCGTGAAGAAGTTCACGAGGGCCGCGAAGCTCGACGTGCAGAACGGGAGCTGGCGCATGTCGGCGCGCGCGACCGGCATCGCGCCGTACTCCTCGCGTCCGGTGCGGAGCATCGTGAACGAGAGGTCGCAGCCGACCGTGCGGCAACCGCCGGCACGCAGCTCCGTCACGTGCCGCCCCATGCCGCACGCGAGATCGAGCACCGAGCCGCGGACGTCGCCGCACTGCTCGCGAAAGAACGCGACCTGGCGCCGCGCTTCCTCCTCGTCGCGATGCGAGTAGAGCTCGAGATACTCCTCGCCGAACCACTCCTGGTACCACGTCACTTCAACACGCGTACGCCGTTGTCGCCGGCCGCTTTCAGAACATGTCCGCGGATGAAGCCGAGGAGCACCGGGCCGTGCTCGCGCGAGTCGTACGAGTGGCTGCGGTTGTCGCCGAGGAGAAAGTACTCCGCCGCTTTCAGCGTGACCGGCCCGAAGTCCTCGGGCGGCTTGGTCTCGTCGAAGTGCGCCCCGAGGTCGCCGATCTCAGCGCCGTTGATGACCAGCTTGTTCTTCCGGAGCTCGACCTTCTCGAACGGGAGGCCGACGACGCGCTTGATCGTGACGATGTCAGGCTTGTCGGGCGCGCGGTAAGCGACGATGTCTCCGCGTTGCGGCGGCCGGACGGTGTACGCCAGCTCGTCGACGAGAATGCGCTCCTTCGCGTGGATCGTCGGCTCCATCGAGTCGCCGTTGATGCCGTAGACCCGGAGGCCGTCGTTGTTGTCGTTCTTCTTCGCGAAAACGAGCAGCAGCAGCGCGGCAGCCGCGAGCGCGCGTTTCATCAGAGCTCTTTGAGTCTCTGCGTCAGCTCGCGTTCGTGATCGCGCGCGGCGGCGAGCGCTTTCTCCAGCGACAGGACGACGTGACGCGCGCCGGCGAGCAGCTCTTCGAGTCCGGCGCGCCCGGCGGTCGCGTCGTGCGCCACGACCTCGGTCGCGAACGGATCGTCCTCTGGCGTCGCGAGCGGCTCCGCGACCGCCACCGCGCCGAACGGGTCTTCGAGCTCCGCGGGCGCCTCGGGCGCGGGAGACGTGAAGGCGCTCTCGAATACCGCAGCCGTCATCGGCTGGGGCGGAGGAGGCGTGGGCGTATTCGCCGACGTCTTCATCGACAGCTTCGGCGTTCCGGCGGACATGCTCGTAACGCCGGCCTTCGCGGTCATGTCGGGCGCGGCGAGCTCGGGCGCGTCGGCGAGCGTCGTATCGACGTTGTTCTTCAGGTTATCGAGGATGCGCGAGACGGCGGCGCGCAGCGTCGCTGTGACGCCGATGCCGTTCAGCGCCTGCGCCTCGACCGTCGGCGCGCCGTTCGGCTTCAGGTACGCGCTCATCTCCTCGACCGAATCGACGTTCGGGAGGTCGCGCTTGTTGTACTGGAACACGACGGCGATCTTGTCGGGATCGATGCGGTTGAGGCGGAGGTTCGTCTTCAGGTTCTCGAGGCTGTCGAGGTTCGAGTCGCGCATCGTGTTCTGCGAGTCGGCGACGAAGACCACACCGTCGGCGCCGCGCAGCACGAGCTTTCGCGTCGCGTCGTAGAACACCTGCCCGGGAACGGTGTAGAGCTGCACCCGGACCTTCTGCCCCGCGATGGTGCCGAGCTCCATCGGCATGAAGTCGAAGAAGAGCGTGCGGTCCGTCTCCGTCGACATCGAGATCATCTTCCCCTTGTTCTCGAGCTTCGGGTTCCCGTAGATCTTCTCGAGGTTCGTCGTCTTCCCGCACAAACCGGGACCGTAGTAGACGAGCTTCACCGTCACTTCATTGATCGCTTTGTTGATCAGGACCATTTGGGCGATGCCTCCGCGGGGATGGGGAAGCTTAGCAAAAGTGGAAAATGGGTCGGGTTTCGGGGTCGAGGTTCGGGTTTCGGGTTCGAGGTTCGAGGTTCGAGGTTCGAGGTTCGAGGGAAGAGATTGAATGTCGAATGTCGAATGTCGAATGTCGAATGTCGAATGAAGACTTAGCCGCGGAGCGGCGGCATCTCGTTAACTGTTGCGTACCAGCACGTTGTTCTCGGCCAGGCGACTGATCGGTGGATTGTAGTGAAGCGCTGAGTGAGCGCGATGGAAGTTGTAGAAGTGGAGAAAGGGAGCAAGCCAACGCCGGCGTTCGTCGGAGTCGTTGTAGGAG
>DASYSN010000437.1:0-7176 GCA_036003305.1 Thermoanaerobaculia bacterium | reverse complement strand
CTGACCAGCCTCGACGAGAGCGACCTCCCGCGCATCGGATTCTCCGGCGACGTCCCGTCCAACGCCGTGCGGCTCGCGCGGCTGGTGCAATCGGCGGGACTGCGCGGCGTCGTCGCTTCCCCGCGCGAGATCGCCGCGTTGCGTGAAGCGTGCGGCCCGGAGCTCGTCATCCTGACGCCGGGTATCCGCCCCGCCGGCGGCGACGCCGGGGATCAGCGCAGGACCATGACGGCGTCCGAAGCGATCCGCGCGGGAGCGGACTACATTGTCGTCGGGCGGCCGATCACGGGCGCGCGCGATCGGCGTGCGGCGGCGATGGGGGTCATCGACGAGATTGCGCGCGCGGCGTCTTAGTCACAAGCCCCTCATCCGCCTTCGGCACCTTCTCCCCGCTATCGCGGGGCGAAGGGTACTCGATGGAAGGTTCTCGCGAAGCTCCCCCCACGAGTGCCCTTCTCCCCCGGTGACGGGGGAGAAGGTGCCGAAGGCGGATGAGGGGGGTTCGGGTTGCGCTACCCGTGCGAAGCCGCGCGCGAGCGCCGGATCGTGCAGTTCGACGGCGGGCCCGGGAAGAACATCCGCTGCGAGTAGACCTGGCGGCGGTTGCCGAGAGCGTCCGTCGCAACGATGCGCATGACGTGATCGCCCTTCGCGGTGCTGTCGAGGTTGACCGTTGCGCGCCAGGTGAAGACCGGCGTGCGTGAGGTGACGTCGGTGCGCGGGAGCGTGCTGATCGTCGCGGGGCCGAGGGAGCCGTTGTCGAGGAACACCTCGACGCTGGAGACCTTCTGCGCGCCGGTGACCCAGCCGTGGATCTCCGTGCCGCCGCAGAAGAGCTGCGTCACGTTATCGAGCTCGATCTTGCCGGTCATCAGACCGCACGCGCCCCACGACTGCAGGCCCGACACTTCGCCGATCGTGTAGACGTACGGCCCGACCGCGACCGGATTCCACTTCACCTCGTCGCCGGTGGTGTAGGACGACGACTCCCACAGGCGCGGATCGGAAAGCGGGAACTGCGGCACGCTGAAGTCGAAGACGTCGAAGCCGATCGTGCGCGCCGGATTCGTCGTGATCGGATCACGCTCGTCGACTTCCATGATCAAACGGCTGCCGGCGTCGTCGAACGACCCCTGCGGATGGAAGACGACCGGATTGGCGCGATCGATCTGGAAGCCCGGATCGATCGACTCGTACAGGTACGGCGACAATCCTCCGATGGTGGAAACCTGATACACGACCACCGCGCCGTCGTTGCCGTTTCCGATCAGGTTCGTGCCGTTGCTGACAAGAAACGTTCCGCTCGTGTTGACCAACTGCACGAACGAGTTCGAAATGTAGTTGCCGGCTTGGCTGACGCTGAACGTCACCAAATGCGCCGTGCCGGTGGCGACGAGGAATCCGTTGTTGAACGCGATGTCATTCCAGAGGTTGTTGCCGAAGATGCTGCTATTCGACGGGATCGTGGCCGTGCGGATGGGGTTCTTCGGATCGGCGACGTTGTAGATGTCGACCGAGTTCACGCAGTTCAGATCGCCCGGCGAGCAGGGGAGATCCGTTCCGGGATAGAGACCCGCGAGCAGGTTTCCCGTCGCGGTGAGCCGGCGGTAATGGAGCCCGAGGGTGCGCGACTGGAACTGCGGCGCGCTGCCGCCGGCGCGGACGTTCCGGAGATCGAAGATCTCGAGGCCCGCTTCGCTGCTGACGTAGAGGAAGCCGTTGTTGAAGGCCACTCCGCCGTTCGTCTCGCGAGCGCCCATCGAGCCGATCAGGTCCTCACGCGCGACCTGCAGATCGCCCGTCGTATTGACGGTGTAGGTCGTGAGCGTCTGCCCGTGCAGCACGAACACCTGGTCGGACGAGCCGGTGGTGTAGCGGAACACGCCGTGCGGCGATGTGCCGAAATTCGTGGAGCTGGGGTTCGTCGCCACCAGCGTCAGCGGACAGGTTGCCTGGTACTGTGCGAAGAGGGGTGCCGCTGAAAGTAGCGCGGCGACAACGAGAGCGAACCGAGGAAACACTCGCATAAAGCCTCCCAAAACACACCCTTAAACGCCCGGCTTGCGGATTCGTCTTGGCGCTAACTATGTATCAGGTGAACAAGTTTTGCAAGATTGGCTCCCCGCGGGCAGCCGCGTATCATGCAACGCAGCGGCCGTGTATTCGATCAGTTTGGGAAGCACAGCCGTCCCCGTGCGTGTTTCAGGGAGGGTAATGCTCGACGGTCACGTGCTGGTCCTCAATCGCGTGTTTCAGGCCGTCCAGATCACGTCCGTCCGTCGTGCTCTGACGCTCCTGTACAAGGGACAGGTCCGCGCCGTCGACGCCGAGTACCGCACCTACGACTTCGAGAACTGGGCGGACATCCCGGTCCAGGCGGCCGACCACTACGTCCGCACGCCGACCCGCAACATCCTGATTCCGCACGTCGTGCAGCTCCTGGCGTTCGACCGTCTGCCGCGCCAGGAAGTGAAGTTCTCGCGCGGCAACATCTATCTGCGCGACCAGAACCGCTGCCAGTACTGCGGCAAGAAGTTCCCCTCGTCCGAGCTCTCGCTCGACCACGTCGTGCCGATCTCGCGCGGCGGAAAGTCGACGTGGGAGAACGTCGTCTGCGCCTGTCTCCCCTGCAACGTCCGCAAGGGAAACAAGCTCCTCGGCGAATCCGACATGCGCCTCCGCCGGACGCCCGTCCGTCCGAAGTGGCACCCGCTGCATCGCCTGCAGGGCCGCACCTATCCGGACATCTGGAAGAACTTCCTCGACGAGGCGTACTGGAACGTGGAACTGAAATCGTAGTTGTTCCACCCTGTCATCCTGAGCCGGCGTAGCACGGCGAAGGACCCGGTGCTGAAACGAGTCATCCGTTCCAGCCACCCGTATCTGGGACGCGCTTCTCGTTTCAGCACCGGGTCCTTCGCCGTCTACGCGGCTCAGGATGACAGAGGCGCGACTACGCTTTCGCCAAATCCGCCAGTTCCTCGCCCGGATTGACGAACAGGTTCACCTGGACGCCGTACTGCTTCTCGTACAGCGCGCGGTACTTGCCGCCGTGGGCCATCAGCTCGGCGTGCGTGCCGCGCTCGGTGATGCGGCCTTCCTCGAGGACCAGGATCTGGTCGGCGCGGCGGATGGTGGAGAGGCGGTGCGCGATGACGAACGTCGTGCGGTTCTTCATCAGCGAGTTGAGGCCGTCCTGAATCATCGCCTCGCTCTCGCTGTCGAGCGACGACGTCGCTTCGTCGAGGATGAGAATGCGCGGATCGGCGACGATGGCGCGCGCGATCGCGACGCGCTGCTTCTGGCCGCCGCTGAGCCGCACGCCGCGCTCGCCGACGATCGTATCGTACTTGTCGGCGAACGCCTCCGTGAACTCGTCGACGTGCGCGATCTTCGAGGCGCGCATCACCTCGTCGCGCGTCGCGTGCGGATTGCCGAGGACGATGTTGTTGTAGATCGTGTCGGCGAAGAGGAACGAGTCCTGCGGCACGATCGCGATGTGGCTCCGGTAATCGCCGAGCCGCATCTCGTTGAGGTCCTGGCCGTCGATGAGGATCTTTCCGCGCGTCGGCCGGTGGAACGCGGCGACGAGCGAGACGAGCGTGCTCTTGCCCGATCCCGACGGCCCGACCAGCGCCACCGAATCCCCCGCACACGCCAGCAGATTGATGTCGTGCAGGACCGGCGTCTTCTCCGTGTACTCGAACGAGACGTCGCGGAACTCGACGTCGCCGCGGATCTCCTCCGTCTTCGGTTTCGTCTTGTCGTCCGCGTCCTCCGTGATCTCGCCGAGGACTTCCCGCATCCGCTCCAGCCCGGCGAACGCCTCGGAGAGCTGCGTTCCGATCGCCACGATCTGCACGATCGGCATGACCACGAGGCCGAGGTACAGCGTGAACGAGACGAGCGTCCCGATCGTCATCCGGCCGGCGATCACCTCGTTGCCGCCGACGACCAGCACCGCCACGCCGACGATCCCCGCGAGCGCAGACGTCAGCGCGCCGACGCCCGAAATCGTCCGCATCGTCGCCATCACGTTGCGGAACAGGTCATGTGCGTTGTGCGCGAAGACCCGCGTCTCGCGCCGCTCCGCCCGATACGCCTTCACCACGCGGATGCCGGAGAAGTTCTCGTTGAGCCGCCCGGTGATCAGCGCGTTCAGCTCCGCGCGTTTCTTGAAGATCGGCCGCACCGTCTTGAACGCGAAGAAGAGGATCGTCATGAAGACGACCACGACGACGAGGATGATCGCGGCGAGCCGCGCGCTGAAGTAGAAGAGGATGCCGATCGCAATCCCGGCAGTGACGACTCCGCCGAGGAGTTGCACCAGCCCGGTGCCGACGAGGTTTCTGATCCCCTCGGCGTCGTTCATCACGCGCGACACGAGGACTCCGGTCTTGGTCGTGTCGAAGTAATTGATCGGAAGGCGCTGCACGTGCTCCTGCAGCTTCACGCGCAGCTCCGTGATCGATCGCTGGGCGGCGATGCCGAGGATCTGTGCGAGCGAGTAGTCGGTGAGGGCGGAGATGATCGACGCCGCGGCGGCCGCCAGCACGATCTTCCAGAGCAGGTCGTGCTGGTGCTTGATGATGACATCGTCGATGAGCCACTTCGTCGTCGCGGGGAGGAGCAGTCCCGCCAGACGGTTGACCAGCATGAGCGGCAGGCCGAGGAGCAGGCGGTAGCGGGCGCGCCAGACGATATCGCGGGCGTCCCGCATCAGCGTGCGCATGCGGGGCGGTTTCGGGTCGGCCATCGCCCGATTCTACGGGCAGTAACTCGCTGGATCACCTGCTCTTTTGGCGAGCATGTCTTTATGCGCACAGAACTTGCTAATAAACCTCGCCAGATGCACAGGAGTCTGCACCAATGACGTTAGTGAATTCTCTCTGCGCGGAGATCAGCATCTTCGACGGGGTGGGCGAGACGACCGGAATCGTCGTCGAGCGTAGCGCCATCCGCGGCAAGAAGGGTCTCTGCAAGTCGATGCGCGACCTCGCCATCAAGTCCCGCGTCCTCGGCGACGGTTACTACTACATCCCGATCGATCTCTGGCCCAAGCAGAAGGAGCCGGTCGTCGTGCACAAACACGACTGGACCGTCATCAGCTCCATCCCGCGGACCTCGCGAAGCGGGAAGACGAGGAAGCGGGCGGCTTCGTAGAACAGTCCTCGGTCCTCGGTCCTCAGTCCTCGGAACGGCGGAGTGATGTCGCCCGTGTCTCTTCTGAGGACCGAGGACCGAGGACCGAGGACTCGGTACGCCCCATGCACTTCGCGCTCTCAACTGACCTAAGGAGTGTTCGGATGAAGAAGTGTTTCGCCGTCCTGTTCGCGTTCGCGTTGACCGTTCCGCTGTTTGCCCAGGAAGAGGGTGGCGGCGTGGCGAAGGGCGCGCAGGTCGATACCACCGGCAAGGGCTACACCGCCGCATACGTCATCGAGCCGACCACACGCCGCGTGCTCTTCGAGGAGAACGCGAACGTGTCGCTGCCGACGGCCTCGATGGCCAAGATGATGACCGCGCTGATCGTCATGGAAGACATCCAGGCCGGACGTCTCCACCTCAACGACATGGTCACCACCTCCGCGCGCGCCGCGAAGATGGGCGGCTCGCAGATCTACGCGAAGGAAGGGCAGCAGTTCTCCGTGCAGACCCTGCTCGCGGCGCTGATGATCCAGTCGGCGAACGACGCCGCGGAAATGCTCGCGGAGAAGGTCGCCGGATCGGCCGAAGCGTTCGCCGACATCATGAACCAGCGCGCCAAACAGCTCGGCCTCACGCAGTCGACGTTCTACGATCCGCACGGCCTGCCGAACTCCGCGAACCCGCAGTTGATCGACAAGATGTCGGCGCACGATCTCGCCATCCTCGGCATCGAAATCATGAAGTACCCGCTCATCCGCGAGTACGTCAAGACGCCGACGATGCCGTTCGCCAACGGCACCTTCACCGCGGGGCTGACGAACCCGAACCACCTCATCAACCCGCACAAGGTCAACTATTACGACGCGGCGACCGGCATCAAGACCGGCTACTCCGGTCCCGCCGGCTACTGCGTCACCGCCTCGGCGAAACGCGGCGACCTCGAACTGATCTGCGTCGTCATGGGCGCGCGCACGCCGAACGGCCCGCAAAGCTCGTTCGGGATCGCGCAGCGGCTGCTGGCGACGTCGTTCGCGCAGTACTCGATGTCGACGGTGCTCAAAAAAGGGGCGAAAGTCGGCGAGGCCACCGTCGTTGACGGCGCCTCGAAGACCGTCCCCGCCGTCGCCGCGGCCGACGCGAAGGCGCTCGTCAAGCGCGGCGAAGAGGGTCAGGTGAAGGTCGCCTTCCACGGCGGCAGCGTCACCGCCCCCGTCCGCGCCGGACAGCCCGTCGGCGCCATCACCGTCACCGCCCCCGGCTCGCAGCAGAAGATCCCCGCCGTGGCGGGAGCGAGCGTCGACAAGCAGGCGTGGTGGCGGAAGTTCTGGCCCTTCTAGGACCAGATCACGCGACGGCCTTCGACGCGCCACTGCTTCGACGCGAGCTTCACGAGCGCCTCGACGTAGGCGGCGTGCTCCTGTTCGAGGATGCGCGCCGCGAGTGAGCTCGCGTCATCGCCGTCGCGTACGTCGACCGCGCGCTGCACCAGGATCGGCCCCGCGTCGAGGTTCTCATCCACGAAATGGACGGTGCAGCCGGAGACGCGCACTCCGTATTCGATCGCCTGCTTCTGCGCGTCGACGCCGGGGAACGCCGGGAGCAGCGACGGATGGATGTTCAGAATCCGGTTCGGATACTTCCCCACGAAGTCGGCGCTCAGCAGCCGCATGTAGCCTGCGAGCACGATGAAGTCGGGCTTCGCCTGCTCGAGCACCCGCAGCACCTCGTACTCGTGCGCCGGCCGCGATGCGAACGCGCGATTCTCGATGACGTGCACGTCCAGCTCCGATCCCTTCGCCCGCTCGATCCCCGCCGCGTCCGCGCGGTTCGAGATGACGCAGACGATCTCCGCATCGAGCTCCCCCCGCGCAATCGCATCGTGAATCGCCGCGAAATTCGATCCGCGGCCGGAGAGAAGGATGGCGAGCCTCATTCGATCCACGACGCGAACCCCGCCGGCGGCGCGTCGTAGACGACTTTTCCCGAGCCCTTGACCACGTTGCCGACGAAGTAGAACTTCTGGCCGAT
>DASYSN010000436.1:0-2408 GCA_036003305.1 Thermoanaerobaculia bacterium | reverse complement strand
CGGCCATTTTCGTGCGGCACCGATCTTGATCTAGGTCGGCCGCCCCGGAAACCCACAACTGAATACGTAACGGAAGGGATGTTTGTGAAGAGAAGACTCGCTCTCCTTAGTGTAGTTCTGTCCCTTGTAGCGGTCGTCGCGACCGCGGCGCTGCCGCCGCAGGCGAACCCGCCGAAGTTTCCGACCATCGCCGAACAGCTCCAGAACGCGCACGCGAAGTCCGGCAGCGCGCTCGAGAAGCTGATCCGCGAAAACCAGGACTTCTCCCGCCTCCAGCCGCGCGACGCGGCCGACACGATCGTGCCGCCATGGCTGAAGGTCTTCTGGCAGAAAGCCCACCCCGAGGTGAACTACAACACGACCGACCCGACAGGCGGTTACCCGTTCGTGCTGAAGGAAATCTACGAGTGGATGGTGTCGCACCAGGACCTCAAGGCGGGTGAAGCCGATGCGACGATGCCGCCGGGGACGACCTTCGGCGATCACGACATCGACCACGAGCTGACGCCCGGCCGCTGGCTGCACGCCGGCACGATGAACGCCACCGCCGGCACGAACGTCCGCACCTCAGGTGCGCAGACGTCGGCACGCAGCGAGTCGGACATCCGCATCAACTTCTGGAACTCGAGCAAAATCATCTCCGCGTCGAACAACATCAGCAGCTCCGGCACGCAGGGCGTTTACTACTCGTCCGACGGCGGCACGACGTGGGGACAGACGAACCTCCCGCTCGCCAGCGGCGACGCGTTCCACTCCGATCCGGGCGTCGAATGGACCTCCGACGGTTCCGCGTGGTCGGCCACGATGGGTATCAGCTCCAACCAGAGCGTGCTGAAGGTGCAGTCGTACAAGTCGACGAACGGCGGCGCGACCTGGACCTACGACGCCCCGATCTCCGGCAGCCAGACCAACACCGACAAGGAAATGATCTGGGTCGATCACAGCGGCTCCTCTCCGTACGCCAACCAGATCTATGCGATCTGGCACAACGGTAACCCGGCGTACATGAACCGGCGCACGTCGTCGGGATGGGGCACGCCGATCCAGGTGAGCGACTCGCAGGCGACCGGCACCTGCATCGGCGCCGACGTGAAGACCAACTCCGCCGGCGACGTCTTCGGCTTCTATCCCGACACCGGCTCGCGCGGCATCTTCGTCGTGAAGTCGACGACGGGCGGCTCGAGCTACGGCACGCCGGTGAAGATCGTCACGACCTACGACTCGTACGATATCGGCATCCCGGCGATGGCGAGCCGCCGCCTGCTCCTCTACGTTTCCGGCGCCGCGTACCGCAACGGAACGACGAACAACGTCTACGCGCTCTGGACCGACCTCTCCGGCGACACCGGCTGCACGGCCGCGTCGAGTGAACCGGGGACGAACGCCAGCTCGACGTGCAAGACGCGCATCTGGTTCTCGCGCTCGACCGACGGCGGCGCGACGTGGAGCGCGCGCGTCAAGATCAACAACCCGAGTAACCTCGACGACCAGTTCAACCCGTTCCTCGCCGTCGACGATACGACCGGCACGATCGGCGCGATCTACTACGACACCATCAACGACTCGACCCGCAAGAAGACCGACGTCTATTACCAGATGTCGTCCGACGGCGGCGTCACGTGGCAGACGCCCGTCAAGGTGACGACCGCGATGACGGACGAGACGAGCGCCGGCGCCGACTCGGGCAACCAGTACGGCGACTACAACAGCCTCTCCGGTTACGCGAACATCTTCTTCCCGTCGTGGACCGACCGCCGCAACAACGCGTCTGAAGAGATCTGGACCGCGAAGGTGACCGCATCGTCGACTCCGACCTTCTCGATCTCCGGCAGCGCCGGCACGAGCGGCGCGGCCGTGACCGCCGGCTCCGGCTCGGCGACCAGCGACAGCTCGAACAACTACACGATCTCGAGCCTCGCCGCCGGGACGTACACCGTAACGCCGAGCAAGAGCGGCTGCACGTTCTCCCCCGCCTCGCAGTCGGTGACGATCACGTCGGCCAACGTGACCGGCATCAACTTCACCGCCACCTGCTCCACGCCGACGTTCACGATCAGCGGCAGCGCCGGCACCACGGGCGCCACGGTCACCGCCGGCTCGTCGTCGACGACGAGCGACGCCTCCAACAACTACTCGATGTCCGGCTTTGCGGCGGGGACGTACACCGTCACGCCGAGCAAGTCGGGCTGCACGTTCTCGCCCACATCGCAGTCGGTCACGATCACGTCCTCCAATGTCACGGCCAATTTCACAGCCACTTGCGGCTCCGGCGACACGCAGCTCACCAGCGGCGTCGGCGTGAGCGGCAGCGTGGCGCAGAACGCCTGGAAGTACTACTACATCAGCGTCCCGGCGGGCGCGACGAGCCTGACGTTCGCCACGACCAATGCGACGGGCGACGTCGACAT
>DASYSN010000435.1:0-25887 GCA_036003305.1 Thermoanaerobaculia bacterium | reverse complement strand
ATGATCTGGTCGTTGAGGTCGACGAGGGCCATATTCAGAGCGGAGAGCGGAGAGCGCAGAGCGCAGAGTTAGTCGAGCACCGCGATCGTGGCACCGTCGCCTCCTTCGTTTTCCTCGCCCGGGCGCCATGACTTTACGGCCGGGTGCTTGCGTAAATGTTCGCGAATCGCCTGGCGCAGACGTCCCGTGCCGAAGCCGTGGATGATGCGGACCGAGTGTTTGCCTTCGAGCAACGCGCGGTCGAGGAACTTGTCCGACTCTTCGAGCGCGTCGTCGACGCGCTGGCCGATGAGGTTCAATTCGGCCGAGACGACGACCGCGTCATCGGAGCGTGTGGTCACGACCTTCTGCGCTCTCCGCTCTCCGCTCTGCGCACCGGAAACCGGCGCTAAATCCTTCAAGTCCACCGTCATCTTCCGCCCGTTGACGTTCAGCACCGCCTTGCCGCCGTCGATCGACACGACCTCGCCGCGCACTTTGAACTTTCGGTGCTCGACCTTGTCGCCGGCGTGCACCTCGCGTTGTTCGGCGGGGAGGAAGTCGATGGCGCGCTCGAGCGGCGTGGCGACGTTCTTCAGTACCTCGACCGCTTTCACGTTCGCGCGCTGATTCCGATCGAGCTCGCGCAGGTGCTTGATCTCGTTCGAGACCTGGCGCGTGATGTCGTCGCGGAGCCGCTCCAGCTCCTCGCGATACGTGACGCCGAGGCGCGACTTTTCTTTTTCGAGTTGCACGCGGGTGTCGGCGAGCTTCGAGCGTTCGTCCTCCAGCTCGCGCACGGTCCGGGCGGCTTCATCCTGCTGTCGCAGAACCTCGCTCATCCGCTTCTGCAATTGCGCGAGGAGCGTGTCGGTCTCGCCGTAGACGTCGCCGAGGCGCGCGCGGGCGGCGGCGATGATCGAGGAGGGGAGGCCGATCATCTGCGCCACGTCGATGGCGCGGCTGCGGCCGGGGATTCCGGCGATCAGGCGGTAGGTCGGCTTGCCGGTCGCGGAGTCGAACTCCATCGACGCGTTCACGATGCGCGAGTCGTTCACCGCGAACGATTTCAGCGCGGAGAGATGCGTCGTCGCGATCAGCAGCGCTCCGTTTTCGAGAAGATGCTCGATCACCGCGGCGGCAAGCGCGGCTCCCTCCTCCGGATCGGTGCCGGACCCCAGCTCGTCGAGCAGCACGAGCGAGCGGTTGGTCACGCGCTGCAGCATTCGCTTGAGGCGCATGAGGTACGCGGAGAAGGTCGAGAGGTGCTCGAGCACGTTCTGTTCGTCGCCGATCAGGACGTGCAACGCGTCGATGATCGGGATCGTCGTACCGTCGGCCGCGGGGACGGGGAGGCCGCTCATCGCCATCGCCACGAGCAGTCCCGCGGTCTTGAGAGCGATCGTCTTACCGCCCGCGTTCGGGCCACTGATGACGAGCGCGCACGCGTTGTCGGTGAGATCGATCGTGATCGGAACGATCTTCTGTTCCGCCGGCTCTTCCCCAAACGCCTCGGCGCGCGCCGACGCGAGCCGCTCGTCGAGCAGCGGATGGCGGCCGTCGATGATGTGCAGCTCCCGCTCCGCGCTGAAGAGCGGACGCGAAGCGCCAACCGTCGTGTGGAAGATCGCGCACGCCTGCACGGCGTCGAGCTCGGCGGCGGCTTCGATCGCGAGCTTGATCTCCGCGCTCGTGTCGAGCAGCAGGCTGGCGATGAAGCGCGTGATGCGCGCGATCTCTTCGCGCTCCTGGATGAGCAGGTCGGCGAGGTCGTTGTTCAGCTCCACCGCCTGCATCGGCTCGATGAAGAACGACGCTCCGGAGCCGGAGCGCTCGTGCAGGATCCCGGTGACCGCACTGCGGTGATCGCTGCGCACCGGGATGCAGTAGCGGTCGCCGCGGAGAACGATGAGCGGCTCCTGAATCGCGTCGGAGTTGCGATTCATCACGTCGGTGAGAAGCTTCTGGATCGCGGTGCGTTTCTGGTGGACGCCGTTGCGGATCGCGCGCAGCTCCGCCGACGCTTCCTCGCGCAACTTGCCATCGCGCGTGAAGTATTTGTTCGTCTTCGAGATCAGCTCGGCGAGGTCGGGGATTGCTTCCGCGTGGCGCGCGAGGCGGCGGTAGCCGTCGATGCGGAGGAGCGACTCGCGGATCGCCTGCGTGGCGCGCGCCGCGCGAACGATCATCCACGACTCTTCGAGCTCCAGGACGGTCTCGCGCGCCAGGAGCGGCGCGACGTCGATGACGCCGGCGAGCGGCAGCAGGCCCTCGGTAAGATAGAACCGCACCATTTCCGCCAGGTCCGCGTGCGCGTCTTCGCACGCCTGGAGCGTCGCGAACGGCCGTCTGCCGAGGAGCGCGGCCTTGCCGGGATCGGTCTTCGCTTCGAGCGCGATCAGCGTGAGAACGCGGTCGAGCTCGATGGAGTGTGTGTCAATTTGCATGCGCAAAAGAAAAGGACTCGCGGTTCGCGCGAGTCCCGTTCAGTAATCCGATTCGTGTTCGAAGCGAGAATCAGTACCCCGCTCTCCGCTCTTCTGCAAGTTTGCGGAGAACCTTCTTCCGAGCGGCGATCGCTTTCCGCTTTCGCTTGGTGCTCGGCTTCTCGTAGTGCTGACGCTTCTTCAGCTCCGAAAGAATGCCCGACTTCTCGCATTTCCGCTTGAAGCGGCGCAGCGCATTCTCGAAGCTCTCATCTTCTTTGACGTGAACGAGAGGCATCCCGATAATCCCCCCCTTCTCTATGGGCCTCTATCGCTGAATACCGTGGCCCGACTATTCTACGCGGGCGGCTGCGACCGTCAATTGCACGTTCGCGGACCGTTGCCGTTTCGACAGTTCAACCCGGCGTCCCGAGGATTGCATTCCGTCGTTTCGATGGATCTCATAACCTACTGAATCGAGGAGCTTTGAACCGATGCGTCGTATCGCAATAACTCTGCTGCTCGTTGTCGCCTTCTCCTGCGCCCCCCATACCGCACCTCCCGCGCCGGCCCCGGCGACTCCAACGCCTGTAGCGTCAGCGGCTCCGGCGCGCTTTGTCCCGGCCCCGCCTCCGACCGAGAAAAAGCCGGTCACGGAGACGCTCAACGGCGTCACGATCACCGATCCGTACCGCTGGCTCGAAGACCAGAACAGCCCCGAGACGCGCGCGTGGATCGAACGCGAGAACGCCTACACCGACACGGTGCTCGGTAACCGTCCGGAGAAGCAGCTCTTCTCCTCGCGCATCGAACAACTGTTGAAGAGCGACCAGGCCTCGACGCCGATCTACCGCAACGGCCGCTTCTTCTTCACGCGCCGTGCGGCGGACGCCGACGTCTTCTCGATCTACGTCCGGGACGGCCTCACCGGTACCGACCGGCTGCTCGTCGATCCCGCGCCATGGAATCCGAAGCACACGACCAACGTCGGCATCGAGGACGTCACGCCCGACGGCAAGCTGATGACGTACTACGTGCGTGAAGGCGGCGCCGACGAGACGACCGCGCGCTTCATGGACGTCGACACGGGACGCGACGTCGGCACGCCGATGCCGCTCGCGCGCTACTTCGGCATCGCGGTCACGCCCGACCGCCGCGTCGCCTACTACTCGAAGCAGCTCACCGAAGGCTCGCGCGTCTTCCGGCGCAACGTCGACGGCGGGCCGGAGGAGAAGCTGTTCGGCGACGGCTACACGCCCGACAAGATCGTCTCGATCGGCATGTCGGACGACGGCCGCTGGCTCGGCACGATCGTCTATTACGGTTCGGCCGGCGTCAAAACGGACATCTTCCTCAAGGACCTCGGCAGCAACGGTCCGTTCAAGACGGTCGTCAACGATCTCGACGCGCGCACCAGCTTCGATTTCGCCGGCGATACGCTGCTGCTCCAGACGAACTGGAACGCGCCGAATGACCGCGTCATGGAGGTGAGCACGAACGACCCGGCGCGCGCAAACTGGCGCGAGATCGTTCCGGAGAACAAGAACGCCGCGATCCAGGACATGAGCGCGGTGGGCGGGCGCCTCTACGTCCGCTATCTCGAAAACGTGAAGCCGCGCGTCGTCGGCTACGACCTCGCCGGCAAGCAGGTCGACGAAGTTTCATTCGACACCATTGGTGCGCTCGGCGGCGTCAGCGGCTCGTGGCACGCGCCGTTCGCGTTCTACACCTTCAGCTCGCTGGCGGTGCCGCCGACGATCTACGCGTACGACGTCCGGACGAAGGAGAAGAGCATCTTCCACCGCCGCAACCTGCCGGTGAAGTCCGACGACTTCGTCACGGAGCAGGTCTGGTACACGTCGAAGGACGGCACGAAGGTGCCGATGTTCGTCATGTACAAGAAGGGGACGCCGCGCGACGGCAGCGCGCCCGCGTATCTGACCGGCTACGGCGGATTCAACGTCAGCCAGCTTCCGAGCTTCTCCACGCGCGCCGTGATCTGGGCCGAGCACGGCGGGGTCTACGCCGAGGCGAATCTGCGCGGCGGCAGCGAGTTCGGCGAGGCATGGCACCGCGCCGGGATGCTCGGAGAGAAGCAGCACGTCTTCGACGACTTCATCGGTGCGGCCGAGGCGCTGGTCGCGAACAAGTACACCTCGCCGCGGCATCTCGCCATCGCCGGCGGAAGTAATGGCGGCCTCCTCGTGATGGCGACGATGGTGCAGCGGCCCGACCTGATGCACGCGGTGCTCTGCAGCTATCCGCTCGTCGACATGCTCCGCTTCCACAAGTTCCTCGTCGGCAGCTTCTGGGTCGCGGAGTACGGCAATCCCGACAATCCGAAAGACTTCCAGTGGATCTATCAGTACTCGCCATATGAGCACGTGGTCCCCGGCGCCAAGTACCCGGCGGTCATGTTCGTCACGGGCGACGCCGACACGCGCGTCGCACCGCTGCACGCGCGCAAGATGACCGCGATGCTGCAGGACGAGACCGGGTCAGCGAATCCCGTGCTGATCCGCTACCACGTCTCTGGCGGCCACTCCGGAGGCGAGCCGGTCTCGGAGCAGGTCAAGAACGAGTCCGAGATCCTCGGCTTCCTCTGGTGGCAGTGTGTAGGGGCCGGCTCTTAGCCGGCCCGTTATCGGCACTGCCGCGAGGGATCAGCGTTATCGGCCTGCATCCCTCGCAGCAGCATCTCGACGTACGAGCTGTAGCTGCCCGGGAAGCGGGCTTGATAGATCTGCCAATCGCGCAGGCGCGACGGAAACTCGTTGCCCTTCGCGTCGACGCAGGCGCCCCCGTTGTCCGTCAGCTTGATCCAGGACGGCATCGGCCCGGCCGGGAACGACTTCGAGAAGTTCTCGAAGAAATTCACGTCGGCGCGCCCGCCGTAGTCGTTCGCCATCTTCATGAAGAAATCGGCGTCGGGATGCGCGAAGATCACGCCCTTGCGGTTGAGCTGCAGCCCGCCGGCCGTCGTGTCCTGAAGGAGCGCGTAGTCCTCCGGCGAGAGCTTGTCGAGGATCGGGAGGAGCTCCTGCTCGAGCTTCGCGGCGTCGAGGAACGTCTTCTCGACGTGATGCTCCGCGAGGTTGGTCTTGTAGTCGTCGAGCGTCGCTTTCCATGCGTCGCTCGGAACCGCCGTCGTTGCTGCAAAGAGAAGGGCTGCGATGATCATGGTGTAAGAAGGTGCTCCACTCTGGAGATGATTGCGTCGAGGGCGACCTGGTTCTCGCCGCCCTCGGGGATGATCAGATCCGCATGACGTTTCGACGGCTCGACGAATTCCTCATGCATCAGCCGTACGGTCGTCACGTACTGCTCCACGACCGATTCCAGCGTCCGCCCGCGCGTCTTCGTGTCGCGCATGAGGCGGCGGACGAAGCGGATGTCCGCCGGCGTGTCGACGAAGAGCTTGATGTCGATGCGCTTTCGCAGCTCGGGCTCGGCGAGGATCAATATCCCTTCGACGATCAAGACGCGTTTTGGTGACACGTGCTGCGACTCGTCGCTCTTTCGCGAGTGCGTCGTGAAGTCGTAGACCGGCACCTCGACCGACGATCCCTTCGCGAGAACGTCGAGATGGCGGACGAGCAACTCCGTCTCCAGCGAGTCGGGATGGTCGAAGTTGATGTGGTGCCGCTGCTCCGGCGTGTAGCCGTCGAAGTTGCGGTAGTACGAGTCGTGCGAGATCCAGTCGATGCGGTCTTTGCCGACGCGGTCGTAGATGGCGCGCGCGACAGTCGTCTTTCCCGAGCCGGTGCCGCCGGCGATGCCTATGACGACGGGTAAGCTCATCCGCCGGTCTGCTCTTCGAACTCGGCCTCGGTGACGAAGTCCGACGGGTCGTCGGCGCCGCAGACGTTGCAGACGATCGACGACAGTTTCCCGTTCACGAACTCGAACTGGTACGTCGGCGTCTCGCACTGAAGACAGATGAGGTACTCGGGCTCGTCCATCGAGGCGACAAGAATAGCCGACTACGGAGTCACGTCAACCGGGACGCCGACGTTCGGGCGGATGAAGCGCGCCGCGGTGGTGTTGTTGTCGATCACCGACGCGTAAACGAACGTGTCGGGACTCGCGGTCTCGACCACGATCGTGAAGTCGTTGCCGCTCGTGATCAGCGGAAAGAGCGACTGAATCGACGTGTGCGAAAGGCTCTCCGGCGGCAGCGTGATCCGCGATACCGCGACGTTTCGTCCCGCGAGCCGCTGTAACGCGAGCACGAACGTCGCCGATTTGTCCTCGCTGAGATTGACGAGGCCGATGTTCGTCCGGAAGTCGTCGCTGAACGCGAGGCCGGGGAGGGAGCGCACCGGATAGATCGACGGCCGGTCGTCGACCGCGATCGGTTCCGCGGCCAGCACCTGCCCGTCGGCGCGCACCGGATAGACGTTGGCGCGCACGGTCACCGAGTGCCGTCCGGTCGTGATGACTTTCAGCGGCGAGAGCGCGGTGGTCGTCCCGAACGCCTGCGCGATCACGTCGGACATGACCACCGTCTCATTCGGCCCCAGCGTGCGGTTGAACGCCGGCGCCTCGGCGGTCGTCGGCAGGAGCATCCACACCTCGACCGGCGCGCCGGTGTTGTTGCGCAGTTCCAGCGACGTGACCCAGCGGACGCCGATTCCCGGGATGTTGCCGACGATCGGGACGACGATCGTGCTCGTCTCGATCTCCTGCGCCCGCGCACCGAGCGCGGCGAGGACGAAGACGATCGCGAAGAGACGTTTCACGTTTCGATAGACGAATTGTCCCGCGTCCGCGTTACACGAAGTGCGGACGCAACATGCGCGTGCCGACGACGGCGAGCTTCTGCCACTTCGACAGAGAGAGGCGCCGGCGGATGACGACGAGCGGGTCCTTTCGCAGTTTCGACAATACCGTTGCGTAGATACCACCCATCAACAACACCGGGAACCGCGCGTCGAACTCCAGCTCCTCGAGCAACGGCTCAGCGGCGTGGAAGTAGCCCTCGGCGCGATCGATCTGGAACTCGATCAGCCGCCGCACCTCAGGCGTCTCGCGACGCGCGAAGAGGTCGAGCTCGCTGACGCCGAAGCGGCGGAGGTCCTCCTGCGGGACGTACACGCGATCGCGCGCCAGGTCGTCGCCGATGTCGCGCGTGACGTTCGTGAGCTGGAGTGCCGTCGAGAGGTCGCGGCCGTGAGCGAGGGCGCTCTCTTTGCGGTAGCCGAAGATTGCGAGCGAGATATCGGAGATCGACGCCGCCACCAGCTCGCAGTAGTGGAGCAGCTCCTCGAACGTCTCATAGCGCGTCTTGACGAGGTCCTGCCGGCAGCCGTCGATCAGCGCCACGAATGCGCTCTTCGGAATCGCGAACTGTTTCAGCGCCTCGGCGAGCGCGATCGTGATCGGATGCTCCGGCGAGCCCGCGTAGCACGCATCGAGCTCCCGCTGCCACGCGCCGAGGCGCTCGGAGATATCATTCCCCGGATCGTCCGCGATGTCGTCCGCGAACCGGCAGTACGCGTACGCCGCATAAACCGCGCGCCGCTTCGCCTTCGGCAGAAAGCGGAACCCAACGGAGAAGTTCGCGCCGTGCTTGTGCGCCACCGCGCGGCAGAAATCGTAAGCGTCGTCGAGCTTCATGACACCGGTCCCAGCGGCGGCACCTTCATCTCCGTGTCGCGAGAGCGGCACCAGTGCTCACCCGGTTTGTGCATGCAGCGTCCCTCATGCCGCCAGACGCGACGCACCACCGGCGCGAGGAGCGACTTCCACCAGCTCCGCCGATGCCATCCGCTGAGGTAGCGGTGAAAGTCCTTCGCGCGCGCCGCCTGCCGCACGAACATCGAGAGGCCGGCGTTGCCGCCGGTCTCGTACAAAAAGCGGTTCACCAGACTCGTCTCCTGCTTCGCGCGCAGCTCGCTCTGCCACAGCTCGTCGAAATCGCGCTCCTCGAGAATGCTGCGCGCGGCGAGCCAGCCGCTCGTCAGCGCGTAGCGGATGCCTAGGCCGAAGAGATAGTCCTGAAAACCGGCGGCCTCGCCGACGTAGCGCGAGCCGTTCGACGTCGCGCGGCTCTTCAGGTGGAAGTTCATGTACGAATAGCCGGTGCGCGCGTCGTCCGGCACGCTCACGCCGGCGATCCGCAGCGCCTCGGCGAGCGAATGGCCGAAGTAGTCATCGATCTTCTTGAAGTCGGCCACGATCGCGCAGCCGAACGTGGCGATCCCGTCGAGGATGAAGAGGTACGAGTAGCCGCCGGGGGAGAGGTGATGGTTGAAGTAGACGTCGATCCGCTCCGGGTCGTTCGTCTTCCACGTCATCTCACGCGCGAGGCCGTCCGGCGCAGCCGGACCGGTCGCAATGACGTCGGCACTGTTCAATCGAGAGTTGAACCGGACGTCGACGCCGAGGGCGATCGCCTGCGCCAGGAGGCCGCGATCGAGCGTGTTCTCCTCGGCGCCACGGCGGATGAAGTAGCCGTACGGCGCGTTGCTGCGGATCGTCCGCCCCTTTGCGCGATGGTCGTAGAACGTCGCCCACGTCGCGGGACGGAAATAGAAGTTCCGTTCGATCCCGATCCGGTCGAGAAAGTTCGGCACCGTCTCGCGTTCCGAGGCTCCTTCGATCACCTGCAGGTCGCCGATGAAGCGCACTCCGACGTCGCGTTTCGCCTCGTGCACCTCGACCTTCCGGCCGGCACGTGCCAGGACGATCGCCGCGGCGAGACCCGACGGCCCAGCTCCTGCAATCCGTATCACTTCCATCAGTGCAGGTATCTTACGCTCCGTGTCCGACGTGAATTCCGCTAAACCACGGGGGGGATTTGCCGTCCTCGTTGCTGCCGGCATCTTCCTGACGCGCATCTCCGGCTTCGTCCGCGAGAAGGTGTTCGCGCATTTTCTCGGCAACTCCGACGCCGCCGGCATCTACCGCGCGGCATACCGGATTCCGAACATTCTGCAGAACCTCTTCGGCGAGGGCGTCCTCTCGGCGTCGTTCATTCCCGTCTATGCGCGTCTGCTCGCGGAGAACGACGAAGAAACAGCGGGCCGGGTGGCCGGAGTCGTAGCGACGCTTCTCGCTCTCACGATCGCGATCCTCGTCCTCATCGGCGTTCTTCTGACGCCGTGGCTCCTCGTGGTGATCGCTCCCGGCTATCACGGCGCCGTCCGCGACCTGACGATCACCGTCGTTCGGATCATGTGGCCCGGGATCGGGATTCTCGTTCTATCCGCCTGGTGCCTCGGCATCCTCAATAGCCATCACAAGTTCTTTCTCTCGTACGTGGCGCCGATGTTCATGAACATCGTCCTGATCGCCACGCTGGTCTTCTTCGGAAGAAGAACGGACGACCATTCGCTGGTGGTGATCGCCG
This sequence comes from Thermoanaerobaculia bacterium, assembly GCA_036003305.1. Taxonomy (GTDB): domain Bacteria; phylum Acidobacteriota; class Thermoanaerobaculia; order Gp7-AA8; family Gp7-AA8; genus DASXHZ01. The sequence goes on along the minus strand of DASYSN010000435.1, from coordinate 16,128 downwards.
CCTGGGGGGTGGTGGCGGGAGCGCTCGCGCAGCTCGGAATCCAGCTTCCGGCCGTCTTCCGGTACGCGAAGCACATGCGGTTCGCGATCGTCACGACGCTCGAGCCGGTGCGAGAGGTGATCCGCAACTTCACGCCGGTCGTCATCGGCAAAGGCGTCGTGCAGATGAGCGGCTACATCGACAGCCTTCTGGCGACGCTGCTCGGCACCGCGGCCGTTTCAGCGCTCGCATACGCGCAGATCATCAGCTTCCTCCCGATCAGCCTCTTCGGAATGTCGGTTGCCGCCGCCGAGCTGCCGCAACTCTCGCGCATGACCGGGACCCATGAGGAGATCGCCGCCGGGATGCGCCGACGCATGGAACGGGGCCTGCGCCAGATCGCGTTCTTCGTCGTGGCGTCGGTGGTGGCATTCATCACGATCGGCGACGCGATCGTCGGCGCGCTGTACCAGGGCGGCCGCTTTCACCGCGACGACACGCTGATCGTCTGGTACATCCTCATCGGCTCGACGCTCGGCCTCCTCGCCATCACCCTCGGCCGCCTCTACTCGAACGCTTTCTACGCGCTGCGCGATACGAAAACGCCGCTGCGGTACGCCATGATCCGCGTCGCGCTGACCGCGGCCCTCGGATGGATCTTCGCGCTTCCGCTCCGGCCGCTGCTCATCCAGCTCCTGGAGCTCGCGCACGTGCCGATCCCGATCGTCGGTGGCAACACCCGGGCAGTCGGCGGAATCGCGCTCACCGCCACCGCGGGCATCGCCGGCTGGCTCGAGTTCCTCCTCCTGCGCCGCGGCCTGGCCCGCCGCATCGGCGCCATCCGCATCCCGCCGAGCTACCTTCTCCGCCTCTGGGCCTCGGCACTCATCGCCGGCGCCGCCGGCGCCGCCGTCAACTTCTACCTCCGCCACCACCTTCTGCCGATCATCAATGGCGCGGTCGTCTGCGGCGCATTCGGCGTCCTCTACTTCGCCGCCACCATCGCCCTCGGCGTCCCCGAAGCCCGCGCGACCTTGTCGCGGTTTACGAAAAGGTAGCCGCCGCTATCGGCCTCCCTCTTGCTACGATGCGCAGCGTGACTGAGGTCCGTCAGAGCGTCGGCTTGCGAGGGGAAGCCGTCGCCGATATCGATGTCAGCCCGGCCGACGCGATACTGGAGGTAGAGAACCTCCGCACCTCCTTCTTCACCGCGGATGGCGTCGTGCACGCCGTCGACAACGTCTCGTTCAACGTGCGGCGCGGCGAGGCGGTGGCGCTGGTGGGCGAGTCGGGTTGCGGCAAGAGCGTGACGGCGATGTCGATCATGCGGCTCGTGGCGCCGCCCGGAAAGATCACCGGCGGTTCGATCAAATTCCGCGGCCGCGACCTCGCCGAGCTCTCCGAACGGGAGATGCGCACCGTGCGGGGGAACGACATCGCGATGGTCTTCCAGGAGCCGATGACGTCCCTGAATCCGGTCTTCAAGATCGGATGGCAGGTCGCCGAGGCGATTCGGATTCACAAGGACGTTTCGAAGAAGGAAGCGTGGCGGATGGCGGGGGAGATGTTGGAGCTCGTCTCGATCCCCGATCCCATCAAGCGCCTCGACGACTACCCGCACCAGCTCTCCGGCGGCATGCGGCAGCGCGTCATGATCGCGATGGCGTTGTCGTGCGATCCCGAGCTCCTGATCGCCGACGAGCCGACGACCGCGCTCGACGTCACCATCCAGGCGCAGATCATGGAGCTCCTCGGCCGGCTTCAGGAAAGACTCGGTCTCGCGATCCTCCTCATCACTCACGACCTGGGCGTCGTCGCCGAATTCTGCGAGCGCGTCGTCGTCATGTACACCGGCCGCGTCGTCGAAGAGGCGAGCGTCCGCGATCTCTTCGAGCGTCCCGCGCACCCGTACACGCGCGGCCTCCTCAAATCACTCCCAAGCGTCACCTCCAACGAGAAAGGCGCACGGCTGCCGACCATCAAAGGAATGGTCCCGCCGATCACGAGCCTCCCATCCGGCTGCAAATTCAATCCTCGCTGCCCCGACGTCATGGAGATCTGCTACGGCAAAGAGCCCGCGCTGATGCCGGTAGGCGAGGGGCAGAGCGCGCGATGCTACTTGCACGGTGATCAAGCCGATCCCGAGAGGTTGCCGTCATGAGCACAGAAGGGCACTCGATTGTGGGTCTTCGCCAGAACCATGAATCGAGCGTCCTTCTCCCCCGCACAGCGGGGGAGAAGGTGCCGAAGGCGGATGAGGGGGTTTGGGGCTCGAAGCGATGACCGACGCACTCCTCCTCGTCCGCGATCTCAGGAAGTACTTCCCGGTCAAACGGGGTGTCCTCGGGCGCACGGTGGCGAATGTCAAGGCGGTCGACGGCATCACCTTCTCGGTCAGCAAGGGCGAGACGCTCGGACTCGTCGGCGAGTCGGGATCGGGGAAGACGACCGTGGGGCGCTGCATCCTGCGGCTCATCGAGCCGACGTCGGGCGAGGTCCTTTTCGGCGGGACGAACGTCCTCGACCTCGATGCGGGCGGCATGCGGCGGATGCGGCGCAACATGCAGATCGTCTTTCAGGATCCGTACGCCTCGCTCAACCCGCGCATGACCGTCGGCGCGATCGTCGCCGAACCGCTGATCATTCACGGCGATACGAGAGGCGCTGACCGCGACGAGAAAGTGGCGCAGCTACTGACCAAGGTCGGCCTTCAGCCCGACTACCGCAAACGCTATCCCCACGAATTCTCCGGCGGACAGCGGCAGCGGATCGGCGTGGCGCGCGCGCTCGCGACGAACCCCGAGTTCCTGGTCCTCGACGAGCCGGTCTCCGCGCTCGACGTCAGCGTTCAGGCGCAGGTCGTCAACCTTCTCCAGGACCTGCAGGACGAGTTGGGCCTGACCTACCTCTTCATCGCGCACGACCTCTCCGTCGTCGAGCACATCTCGACGCGCGTCGCCGTCATGTACCTCGGCAAGATCATGGAGCTGGCGGATCGCCGCGCGCTGTACGAGGACCCGCTCCATCCGTACACGAAGGCGCTCCTTTCCGCCGTGCCGGTGCCCGATCCCGCGGTCAGGAAGAAGCGGATCCTGCTGACGGGCGACATCCCGACGCCTCTGAATCCGCCGAGCGGCTGCGTCTTCCACACCCGCTGCCCGATCGCGCAGTTCCCAATCTGCGCCGCCGAGGTGCCGCCGCTGATCGAGCACAAACCGGGACAGTTTGCAGCTTGTCACTTCGCGGGCCAACCAATCCCCACGGCCTGACGTCGTACCTACACTACAATCGCGCGCGGCAAATCGTCCGTCTCGATTCAACGAAACTCTCGCCCCCGCTGTACGTAGTAGAGCCTTGTCTAGGAGGAACTTTCATGACCGCCTTTCGACGGTTGATCACGATCGGATGTCTTTCCCTGGCGCCCTTCGCGCTCGGGCAGCAGACGCCAGCAACGATGCAGACGCAGACTGCCACGGAGACGGAGGCCAAACGCCAGACGGAGCCGGTCACCGCCGATACCGACAAAGACCTCACCGACCCGCGCGCCATGCGCCTCAGCCTCGATGACGCCATCCACGCCTCGATTCGCCAGAACCTCGGCGTCGACATCCAGCGCTACGACTACCTCATGGCCGGCCAGAACCTCATCGGCGCGTGGGGCATCTACGATCCGGAAGCGACGGCGACGCTGACAAGAAGCGGTTCCAAGTCGCCGCAGTCGAACCTCTTCGCATCGACGTCCAGCGGCGACACCATCGCCAATTTCGGGATTCAGGGACTCCTCCCGACGGGCGGCAGCTACAGCGTCAACAGCACGAACGACCGCGCCACGTCGACCGGCGGCACCACGCTTCTGAATCCGCGCTACGACGCGGGCCTCGGCCTGAACCTGCGCCAGCCGCTCGCGCGCAACTTCGGCATCGACATCTCGCGCCGCAACATCTACATCGCCCGCAACACGCTCGGCGTCAACCAGGAGGTCTTCCGCGGCACCCTCCTCGACACGACCAACGCCGTCGAGCAGGCGTACGACGACCTCATTTACGCGCGGCAGTACGTCGACGTGCTGAAAGAGGCGCTCTTCCTCGCGCGCGATCAGGCGCGCATCACCCAGATTCGCATCGACGTCGGCGCCTCCGCGCCGCTCGACATCCTCCAGCCGCGCGTCCAGATCGCGACCGCCGAGCAGCAGCTCATCGCCGCCGTCGCGAGCGTCCGGAGCGCCGAAGATCGTCTGCGGCAGTTGATGAACCTCCCGCCGGCCGATTGGGACCGTCCGATCGTCCCGACTGACTCGGTCAGTTACGCGCCGGTGAGCATCGATCTCCCCGCCTCCGTCGCCGAGGCCTATCGGCTGCGTCCCGAGGTGAAGGAGAATCAGCTCGCCACGGCGACGCGGCGCGTGACGTATCAATACGCGCGCAACCAGGTACTGCCGCAGATCGACGCGACCGCCGGCTACAACCCGGTGGGCGTGGCCGGCAGGATCGTCGACAACACCGGCACCGTCGTTCAGGACACCCGCTACACCAGCGCCGTCTCGCAGGTGCTGCAGAACAAGTTTCCCGGCTGGAACATCGGATTGACCGTCGGTATCCCGATCTTCAACACCACCGCGCGCGCCGAGGCAAAGCGGGCGGAGCTCGACCTGCAGCAGTCGCAGGTCATCGAGTCGCAGACGCGGCAGAACATCGAGGTCGACGTTCGCTCCACCGCGCGCGCAATCGACACCGCCGCGAAAGAGATCGTCGCCTCCAAGACCGCGCGTGAAGCGGCCGAGAAGAACCTCGACGCCGAACGGAAGCGCTACGAGAACGGCATGGCGACCAACTTCGAAGTCCTCCAGATCCAGCAGCAGCTCTCCGACGCGCGCGCCAGCGAGCTGCAGGCCCTCGTCGGTTACGCCAAGGCCGTCGCCGCGTTCCACCACTCCGTCGGCGACCTCCTCGACCTCCGCGGCATCACCGTCGACATCCCCGCCGTCGACGAACCTCACTTCTTTAGTCGTTGGGACCGGTACAATTGGCTGAACTTCGCAGCCCACGACAAAGGAGACCAGCCGCAGAAATGACTGCAACCGACGTAGTCCCGCCCTCGGCGGCGGAGCCGGAAAAGCCGAATACGCTACAGAGAATCATCGGGGTTCTGTTCAGCCCCGGAGAGACATTTGACTCGATCGTGAAGCGGCCCAACATCCTTGGGCCGCTTCTCATTTTCGTCATCATCTCCGTCCTGTCCGCGGTGGCGGTGGCCGTGAAGGTCGACTTCGACGCTCTCGCGCGCGAGGCGATCGAGGCCAATCCGAACATCCCCGCCGACAAAGCGGCGGGCGCCATCGGCATGACGAAGGCGATCATGAAGGTCTCGATGTATGCGAGCCCGATCCTGATCGTCCTGGTGCTCGTGATCACCGCGGGCGTTTGCCTGCTGGCGTTCAAGATGTTCGGCGGCGAGGGCGACTTCAACATCGCGATGGCGGTCACGACGTACGCCTGGTTCCCGCGGCTGATCCGCGGCATCCTCGGCGCGATCGTGATGTTGTCGAAGGGCTCGCTGTCGATTTACGAGCTCCAGAACCCGATCATGTCGAACCTCGGATTTCTGTTCGATCCGAAGACGCAGCCGGTGCAATACGCGATGGGATCGGCGCTCGACATCTTCAACCTCTGGAGTCTCGTGCTCCTGATCATCGGACTCGCCGCGATGTCGAAGTTCTCGAAGGCCAAGTCGGCGACCATCGTGATCGTCCTCTGGCTCGTCGTGAATCTCGTGTCGCTGATCGGTCCGGCGATGCAGGCGAAGCGGTTGAATCAATGAAGCGCGGCGTCATCGCCGCGATCGTTGTCGTCGTCCTCGTCCTCATCGTCATCTTCAGCATTCGTGGCCGAGGAGGCGGCGGGGAGAAAGTGTACGCCGAGCCCGCCGTCCCGCGGAAGATCGAGTCAGTGGTCACGGCGCCGGGAGAGATCGACCCGAAGTACAAGGTCAACATCTCGGCGCACGTGATCGGCAAGATCGAGCATCTCTACTTCAACGAAGGCGACACCGTTCGGAAGGGTCAGAAGCTCGTCGACCTCGAGCGGGCGTCGTACGTGGCGGCGCGCGACCGTGTGCGCGCCGACCTTCAGAGCCGCAGGATCGAAGTCGTGCGCGCGAAGGCGGGACTCGACACGGCGCAACTCGAGACCAACCGTGCGGCGAACCTGCGCCGGCAGGGGATCGAGGCGCAGGAGCTCTATGACAAGGCGCGTCTCGACCTCGAGAACGCACGCGCCGCCTACGACTCCGCCAGGCAGGGCGTCCAGCAGGGACAGGCGGCGTTAGTGCAGGCCGACAACGATCTCTCCTACACGACCATCGAGTCGCCGATCGACGGCAAGGTCGTGCAGCTCAACGCGCGCGAAGGGGAGGTCGTCATCCCCGGCACGATGAACGTGGCGGGCTCGATGATCGCCGTCATCGCCGATATGTCCGAGATCCTTGTTGAGGCCGAGGTGGGGGAGACCGAGGTGGTCGGCATTCACACCGGACTCGCCGCCAAAGTGCACGTCGACGCGATCCCGGAGAAAGAGTACGCCGGCCACGTGAGCGAGATCGGCGCCTCCGCCGCCGTCCACGCCGGCAGCAACGAGGGCATCCGCTACTTCAAGGTGAAGGTGGCGATCGACAATCCCGACGCCCGGCTGCGCCCCGGCATGTCATCGCAGGTGTCCATCGTGACGCAGACCGAGGGGAACGCCCTCTCCGTACCGATCCAGAGCGTCGTCGACCGCGTTCCGGGCGCCAAGATCGACGACGAGAACGTCGACGAGTCGATCCCGAAGAAAAAGTACGTCTTCGTCGTGAAGGACGGAAAGGTCAGGATGACCGAGGTGACCGCCGGGATCAGCGACGCGACGCACGTCGCGGTGAGCGGAATCCTGCAGGGCGACGTGGTCGTTACCGGGCCATTCAAGGTCCTCAAGAAACTAAAAGACGGCGATTCCGTTGAAGTGAACAAGGAAACGGCGAAATCGCCACAGACAACGAAACATTGAAAGGTCGGGATCCGGTATCCGGCATCCGGCATCACGAAGGCGGGAGCCCCTCGGATGCCGGATGCCGGATGCCGGATGCCGAAAAGGATCAGTCATGAGCGCGCTCCCTGAAGCGATTCCGGCCCACCTCATCGAGATGCGTGAGCTGACCCGTGTCTATCAGCTCGGTCCCCAGGAGATCTACGCCCTCCGCGGCGTCGACCTCGTCATCGAGAACGGCGAGTACGTCGCGATCATGGGACCGTCCGGTTCCGGGAAGTCGACCATCATGAACATCATCGGCTGTCTCGACCGGCCGACCTCGGGGCGTTATCTGCTCGACGGCATCCCAGTGGAGTCGATGGACGACGACGAGCTGGCAGCGATCCGCAACAAGAAGATCGGCTTCGTCTTCCAGACCTTCAACCTCCTGGCGCGCACCACGGCGCTGCAGAACGTCGAGCTCCCGCTCGTCTACGCGAAGATCCCGAAAGCGGAGCGCCGCGAGATGGCCGAGGAGGCGCTCGCCGCCGTCGGCCTGAAGGAGCGCATGCACCACCAGCCGAACGAGCTGTCGGGCGGTCAGCGCCAGCGCGTCGCGATCGCCCGCGCGCTCGTGAACAAGCCGTCGCTGCTGCTCGCGGACGAACCGACCGGAAACCTCGACTCCCAGACCGGCCGCGAGATCCTCGATCTCTTCCGCGACCTCCACAGCCGCGGCAACTCGATCATCATGGTCACCCACGAGGATGACGTCGCCCAGGAAGCGAAGCGGATCATCCACATCCGCGACGGCAAGGTCTGGGTGTAGCGGAAGCTGCGCGGTTTTCGGTTTTAGGTTTTCCCGCCGAATTCACGGAACGCTTGTTCTTTTCTAGCGGCTCCGGAGCGTCCGGGTTGTATTATCCCGGGGCCATACAACCCGTCCACACATCGTCCCAATAACGAAGTCTTCGCCGAGGGGTTCCATGCCCAGAGTCATGTCCAGAGTGCACCAACTGTGTCTTCTGGCCGCCCTGGTTTCGCTGCCAGTGTTTGCGGCCACCGCTGAAACATCCGAGAAGCCGGTCAACAAGAAGACCTCTCAGGCGCCGGTCACCCAGCGCATCCCGAAGTCGAGAAAGCAGCTCGCTTCTCCCTTCGATGCGCCGGAGACGCCGGTCGACAAGGGCCATGGCCCGATCGTGGTCGGTCCGCCCGTCGAGCTGCACATCTCGAAGGCGAACGGCAAGAAGTTCGACCTTCGTTCGCTCCCGTTCGTCCCGCCGGTGAAGCGCGAGCGGCCCGAGCTCGAGGAACCGGTGGCGAATCCGGTGCCCTTCCAGTCGACGCTCACCACGACGCCGCCCTCGGGGGCGGCTCCTACACCTCCCTTTCGGGCCGCGCCGGCTCCGGCGCCGCTCGCGAGCTTCGACGGTCTCGACTTCGCGAACTGGGGCGCCGGACACCCTCCCGACACCAACGGCGACGTCGGTCCGAACTACTACATCCAGACCATCAACACATCCATCGGCGTCTTCCGCAAGTCGGACGGCGCGAGGGTCGCGGCGTTCACCTTCAACACCTTCATGAGCCAGGGGAACTTCGGGAACCTCTGCGACACCGACAACTTCGGCGACCCGGTCGTGCTCTACGACAGCTTCGAGGACCGCTGGGTCATCACCGACTTCGCGTTCAAACTCGACGGCTCGAATAACGTCATCAACCCGCCGGGATCGTTTCAGTGCGTCGCCGTGTCGATGAACGGCGACCCGGTCAACGGCGGCTGGAACTACTACTCGATCAACACCAGCGGCGGCCTCGGCGACTATCCGAAGTTCGGCATCTGGCCCGACGGTCTCTACATGTCGGCCAACATGTTCAACTACCCGGCCGGAGGATCTTTCGAGAACACGCGCCTCTACGCCTTCAACAAGTACCAGATGTACGCCGGCAGCCCGACCGTGCAGGTCGTCTCGTTCGATCTCCCGTCGGACCAGTTCACGGTATTGCCCGCCAATGCGCGGCTGCAGACCGGTACTCCTCCCTCCGGCAGTCCCAACTACTTCGCCTCGGTCTGGAACTTTCTGAACGAGGTCGAGATCTGGAAGTTCCACGTCGACTGGAACAACGTCACGCTTTCCAGCGTCACGGGGCCGTTCGACTCGCAGATGGGTTTCTGGTGGGAGCAGTTCAGCAGGAGCAGTACGACGACGGCGCCGACACCGGCGAACTTCCTCGACTCGCTGTACCCGCGCCTGATGGTCCAGAACCAGTATTCGAACATCGGAGGAGCGGAGTCACTCTGGACCAGCCACACGGTCGGTGCCGGCAATCCCACCTCCAACCTGACGTCCGCCCAGTCGGCCGTTCGCTACTACCAGGTGAACGTCACCGGCGGAACCGTCGCGGCGAACACGGTGCAGAGCTTCACGTTCAGTCCCGACGCCACGCTCTATCGCTACATGCCGAGCGTCGCGGTGAACCGCGGCGGCGACATGGCGATCGGCTACACCACGTCGAACGCCACGACCAATCCGGCGATCGTTTACGCGGGGCGCCTCGCCGGCGATCCGGTGAACAGCATCACGCAGACCGAGCAGCTTCTCTTTCAGGGCACCGGCTCGCAGAGCGGAACCTGCGGCAGCACCTGCACCCGTTGGGGCGACTACAGCGCGATGACGCTCGACCCCAACGGCTGCACGTTCTGGTACACGAACGAGTACTACGTCAATAACGGACTCGCGTTCAACACGCGCATCGGTTCCTTCTCGTTCCCCTCGTGCACGCCGGTTGGTGCCGGCGGCACCGTGAACGGCACCGTCACGGCGACAGCCGGCGGCGCCCCAATCATCGGCGCGACCGTGAGTCTCGGCGCCCGCACGACGACGACCGACGCCAACGGCAACTACGCCTTCAACAACATCCCCGCCGGTACCTATCCGTCGATGACCGCCGCCTTTCCGGGCGACGTGACGGCGACCAGCGGTGCCATCAGCGTCACCGACGGCGGAACGAGCACCCGGAACTTCTCGCTTTCAAGCGCGAGCTCCGGCTCCTGCTACGTCGACACGACGCAGTCCGACTTCCAAGGCGGCGTTCCGACGAACGTCGAAGTAACCTCCAGCCCCGGCGACGTCAAACTAACGAGTCCGAACTTCATCGACCAGCAGAGCAATACGGCGATAGCAGGAGGCTTTGGTCTCACGTCCACGGGCTGGAACGGTCAGACTTTCAAAGCGGGCGTCAGTGGCAAGCTTGTGGCCGTCGACGTCAATCTTTTCTGTCTGAGCTGCACCGGCACCACGCCGAACTTCACGGCATCCATCCGAGCTACGAGCGGAGGCCTTCCCACTGGAGCGGATCTGGTAGCAACGACGATCGCCGGCTTCAACGATGGAGGCGCCGGCAGTTGGCACACCGCCGATTTCAGCGCCGCCCCGCTCACCATCACCGCAGGTACCACCTACGCGTTCGTCATTCGTCCCGTCGCGAACCCATCGGCAGGCGGCTACGACTTCAGCGTGAGCTTCACACCGAATCCCTATGCCTTCGGCAGCAGGGTCTCTTCCACCAATAGTGGGAGTACGTGGGCGGCAACTGCCACACGCTCGGCAGATTTCCACACCTACGTGAATAACGGCTACTCGACAACAGGCAACCTCATCTCCTCCATCAAAGACGGCAACCCCTCCGTCGGCAACCAGCCGACCTGGTCGACGCTGTCCTGGACGGGAACCACCCCTGCGAACACGAGCCTCAAGTTCCAGGTCGCCGGCTCCAACAATGTCAACGGCCCGTACAGCTTCGTCGGACCGGACGGCACCGCCGCCACGTTCTTCACGACCAGCGGCGCCTCGATCGCGCAGTTCAACGGTCTTCGATACCTCCAATACAAGGCGCTCCTCGGCACGACCGACACCACCGTCACCCCGACGCTCAATGACGCGACCGTCTGCTTCGCAGACACGCCATGCCCTTGGAACGGAGCACCAATCTCGCCGAGCAACAATCCGGTGTGCCCAAACTCGACCGGCATGACAGCCTCCGTTCCTGGAGGCTCCTCCAACTATTCATGGTCTGTGACCAACGGAACCATCACTGGCGGTGGAACATCGTCGCTCATGACATTTACCTCCGGTCCGATCGGCTCGGTTGGCCTGCAGGTCATATACACCGACCCGCCAGGCTGCGTGAAGGTCAGCACCCTCAGCATCCCGATCGACTTCCCGGCGAAGCCAACGATCACGCCGGGCGGACCGACGACCTTCTGTGCCGGAGGAAGCGTGACGCTGACCTCCAGCTCCGCCACCGGCAACCAGTGGTACCTCAACGGCGTTCCGATCGGCGCCGCCACGAATCAGACTCTCGACGTGACCGCATCCGGCAACTACACCGTCAACTACGTCGACGGCTCCAACTGCACCAGCCCGGTCTCCGACACGACGACCGTTGTCGTCAACCCGAACCCGCTGGCGACGATCACGGTCAGCAACGTTCAAACCGTCAACGTCTCCGGATCGGGGACCTTCACGCTGAGGTTCAACGGGTCGGCGACTCCCGCGCTGGCGACGGGCGCCACGCCTGCCGCCGTACAGGCCGCGCTCAACGCGTTGCCCACCATCGGCGGCGTCGGCGGATCCGTCGTCGTCACCCAGTCGGGACTCGTCTACACGGTGACGTTCGGCGGCACACTCACCGGTCCTCAGCCCCAATTGACCTCATCGGCCTCGGCAGGAGTTACGGCCGCGGTGGTCGCCGCCCCCGTCTGCGCGAATTCGACCGCCAACCAGGCGAGCGGGCAGGCAGGCCTGTCGTACACGTGGGGTATCACGAACGGCACGATTACGAGCGCGACCAACGTACAGACGATCACCTACACCGCCGGCGCGTCCGGTGACGTCATCCTCACTCTCACCGTCACCGATGGCAATGGCTGCAGCTCCTCGAGCGCCCCGGCTGACGTGCCGATCAACCAGCCGCCGCCGACGCCGGCCATCTCGGGCACGACCAATGGCACCGGCTCGAACGTGCAGGCCTGCCCCGAGGAGCCGCTGACGCTGACGGCGACCGGCTCCACCGGCGCGGTGTCGTACCAGTGGTACAAGGACCTCGACCTGCTCAGCGGCGAGACCAACTCGACCTACCAGGCGACCGGTGCTGCTACGTACTACGTCACCGCCACCGACGCGAACGGCTGCACGACGCCGCAATCGGCCGGCTACGTCGTCCAGGACCCGACGCCCCACTCGCCGTTCATCGTTGCCACGGGCACGATGATGTGCTCCGGCGGCAGCGTCCAACTGACGTCGAACAGCGGCTCGACCGGGCACATTCAGTGGTACGAAGACGGCGGTCCCATTTCCGGCGCCACCGATGTGACGTATGTCGCCACATCGGCCGGCACCTACACCGCCGTCATTGATTCTGGCGGTTGCCACAGCTCGGTCAGCAACTCGATCGTCCTTGCGCCAAGCGCCAGTTCAGCACCTGACGCCACCATTACCGCGCCGGCGACGGTCCTCATGTCATCGGCTGCCAACGCCGCGTCCGTTCCGGATGCGGGTGCCGGTGCAACCTACAGCTGGGCCGGATCCGGCGTACTCATCACATCAGGCTCCGGCACGCGCAGCATCACGTTCCGTATCAATAGCGTCGGCACACGCGCACTAGGAACGACCGTCACGTCGGCGGACGGCTGCACGAGCTTTGGCTCGGTGAACGTGAACGTCGTCAATAGCATGACGCCAACGCACTTCAGCGTGAGCGCGCCGTCCACCGTCACGACCGGCACTCCGTTCAGCGTCGTCGTCACCGCCCTCGACTCGACGAACAGTCCCGTCACGAACTACGCCGGCACCGTCCACTTCACCTCGACGTCGGCGGGAACGCTCCCGGCCGACTACACGTTCAGCGCCGCCACCGACAACGGCTCGCAGTCTTTCAACGTCACACTGACCACCACCGGCGCGCAGACCCTCACCGTCGGTGACGGCACCATCACCGGCAACGCCGGCATTACGGTCGACTGCCCGGTCCTGGCGGTCACCGCTTCCAATGACGGTCCTGGCTGCGGCTCGGTGACCATCACCGCCAACACCGCCAACACCGGCGTCACGTTCGCGTGGACCGGTCCGAGCGGCTTCACATCGAGCCAGCAGAGTGTCGGCGTCACGACGGCCGGCACCTACACTGTCACCCTCAGCTATAACGGCTGCACCTCGGAATCGTCGTCGACGACGGTCGCGTTCTCGGATCCGATTCCGCCCACGCCGACCATCACCGCTAGCACCAACGGCACCGGCACCACGGATCAGGCCTGTCCCGAGCAGCCACTCACGCTCACCGCGAACGGCGCGACCGGCGCCACGTCCTACCAGTGGTACCAGGACAACGGCACGATCAACAGTGCCACGTCATCCACGTATCAGGCGACCGGCTCCGGTACCTACTACGTCACCGCCACCGACTCCTGCGGCACCTCGGCGAAGTCGGCCGGCTATGTCGTGCAGAACCCGACCCCGCACTCGGCATTCCTCACCGCAACCGGCACCATGATCTGTGTCGGCGGCAGCGTCGAGATCTCCTCGGACAGCGCGACCGGAATCCAGTGGTACAAAGACGGCAACCCCATTCCCGGCGCGACCGCTCAGCAATACACGGCCACCGCGGCCGGCACCTACACCGCCATCCTCGATGCGCTCGGCTGCCACAGCGCGGTCAGCAATTCGATCGTCCTCACAGCGAGCAGCAGTGCGGCCCCCAACGCCACGATCACGGCTCCGGCCACCGTCCTGGTGAATTCGTTGAACAACGCCGCTTCGGTTCCCGACGCGGGTGCTGGTGCGACCTACAGTTGGTCCGCGGTCGCCGGGAACATCACGTCCGGCAGCGGCACGCCCAACGTCACCTTCCGCCTGTTCGCGCCCGGCGCGCATGCCCTGAATGTGACCATCACGCTGCCCGGCGGTTGCACGACCTTCGGTTCGGTGAACGTGAACGCCGTCTCCAGCATGACGGCAACGCACTTCAATGTGAGCGCGCCGGCCACGGTGACAGACGGGACGTCCTTCGGCCTCACGGTCACCGCGCTCGACGCGACGAACAGTCCGGTCACCGACTACAGCGGCACGGTTCACTTCACCTCGTCGGCAACGGGAACGCTGCCGAGCGACTACACGTTCGCTGGAGCGACCGACAACGGGTCGCATTCATTCAATGCCACGCTGACCACTTCCGGCGCGCAGACTCTCACCGTCGGCGACGGAACGAGCAGCGGCAGCACCGGTATCAATGTCTTCTGCCCGGAGCTTTCGGTGACCGCCTCCAATGACGGTCCGGCGTGCGGCTCGGTGACGATCGCCGCCACAACGGCGAATTCCGGCGTCACATACGCTTGGACGGGTCCGGGCGGCTTCACATCGAGCCTGCCGAGTGTCAGCGTCACCACCTCCGGGACCTACACGGTAACGATCAGCCAAAACGACTGCGTCTCGCCGTCGTCATCGACGTCCGTCACCGTCAACCCGATCCCGGCAACGCCGACGATCAACGCCGGCGGCCCGACATCGTTCTGCACCGGCGGCAGCGTCACGCTCACCTCGAGCAGCGCGAGCGGGAACCAGTGGTCACTCAACGGCTCGCCGATCGGCGGCGCGACGTCGCAGACGTATCTCGCGACCGCCAGCGGCGACTACACCGTCGTCGTGACTTCCCTCGGTTGCAGTAGCGCCGCCTCGGCCGCGACGACGGTGACGGTCAATCCGAACCCGAACGCCGCCATCACCGCGCCTTCAGCGGTGCAGTCCGGCTCGACCGGCAACAACGCCTCCGTCGCGAGTGCGGGGGCGGGCGCGACGTACAACTGGTCGATCACCAACGGGACCATCACCGCCGGCACCGGCGCGAACAGCATCACCTTCACCGCCGGCGCAATCGGGACGCTCACCCTCCAGGTCACCGTCACCACGAGCGCCTCCTGTTCCGATACGAAGAGCGCGAACGTGAACGTCGGCGTCCCCGCGGTCACGGTCACCTCCGTGTCGCCGGCGACCGGCTCGATCAACGGTCACACCGCGGTCACCGTCAACGGAACCGGTTTCGCGAACGGCGCGACGGTCACGTTCGGAGGCACCGCCGCTACGAGCGTGGTTGTGGTGAGCGCGACGAAGATCACGGGAGTCACTCCGGCACATGTCGCGGGACAGGTGAACGTCACCGTCACGAACACCGATACGTCGACCGGCACGCTGACCAACGGCTACACCTACGCGGAGCTCTTCGACCCGAACGGCGATCACACGATCGATTCGGCCGACATCTTCTACCTGATCAACTATCTCTTCATGCACGGGCCCGCGCCGGTCGGGGGTACCGCGGCCGGCGATGCGAACGGTGACGGTGTCGTCGATCCGTCCGACATCTTCTACCTCGTGAATTACCTCTTCCTGAGCGGACCGAAACCATACGCCGAGCCGGTCGCGCACATCGCCTCTGTTTCGGCGCCCGTTTCTTCATCAATGAAGGGAAGCATCTCCCTCGGCCAGCCGGTGCTCCGCGGCGATCGCTACGTCATCCCGGTCAGCGTCGAAGGTTCGCCTTCCGCAATGTCGCTGCGTCTGCGGTTCGATGCGGCAGGCGAGGGGGTGACGATCCATCGAGCGTCCGGCCTGCAGCCGGCATTCGAGATCGTCCGCCACGGCGACCGCGAGCTGACGTACCTCGTCGACTACGACGGCACCATGAACGGCGTGGTCGCCAGCATCGAAGTGCCCGCCAGTGCGCGTCTCTCGAGCATTGAAATCGACGGCGATGGAACCTTGATCTGCGATCGTGATGGAATCCGTAAAGCCACCGTCGCCGCGGGAACCCTGACCGTCAACGGCACGTCGATCGACGCAGGCCGGTCCCCTATCAAGACGCCGAGGAGTGAACGATGAAGAAGTCAACCGTATACGCGACGGGCGCGCTCGCGCTTCTCCTGATCCTCGCAGCGTTCCCGGCCTTCGCAACCGTATCGGCGCAGGACGTCGTCACGATCGGCTCGGGCGTCAACTCCGGCCTGCAGGTCGACGTTCCGGTGTACATCCGCGACACCTCCGGAACGCCGCTCGGCATCGATCAGCCGGCCGGATCCCGCATTCAGTCGTACAGC
>DASYSN010000434.1:0-3194 GCA_036003305.1 Thermoanaerobaculia bacterium | reverse complement strand
CATGGCGCGCTCGTAGCGGGAGACGGCGTCTTTGAGCGAGAGGCCTTCGCTGGGGACGATCATCGACGGCTGGTCGGTGTTGACCGGGTAGCGCAGCGAGTCGGGGAGCAGCTCCGGCGTGATGCGGTCGCCGGTGGAGAGGACGACGGCGCGCTCGATGGTGTTCTCGAGCTCGCGGACGTTCCCCGGCCACAGGTGGTCCAGCAGGATGCGCATCGCATCCGGCGTCACTTCCTTCACCTTGCGCCGATTCTCGTCGGAGTACTTCTGCATGAAGTGCGCGACGAGGAGCGGGATGTCCTCGCGCTTGCGGCGCAGCGGCGGCAGCGGGATGGTGATGACGTTGAGGCGATAGAAGAGGTCCTCGCGGAAGCGGCTGTCGGCCATCAGCTTCGTGAGGTCGGCGTTCGTGGCGGCGATGATGCGGCAGTCGACGCGGATCGTCTCGACACTGCCGAGGCGCATGAACTCTTTTTCCTGGATGACGCGGAGCAGCTTCGCCTGCGTCTCCAGATTGATGTTGCCGATCTCGTCGAGGAAGATCGAGCCGCCGTCGGCGACCTCGAAGAGGCCGCGCTTCGTCGCGATCGCGCCGGTGAACGCGCCTTTGAGGTGGCCGAAGAGCGAAGACTCGAGGAGCTCCGGCGGGAGGGAGCCGGAGTTGACGGTGACGAACGCGTTCTTGGCGCGCGGAGAGGCGTGGTGGATCGCCTTCGCGACGAGCTCCTTGCCGGTGCCCGACTCGCCCGTGATGAGGATGTTCGAGCGCGACGGCGCGGCGAGCCGGATCAGCTCGAACACCTTTCGCATCGACTCGCTCTTGCCGATGATGTTCGCGTACGAGTACTTCTCCGACAGCTCGGCCTTGAGGCGCTCGTTCTCCCACGAGAGGCGGCGCTGCTCGAGCGCCTTGTTCACGGTGAGAACGACTTCCTCGTTTTTGAACGGCTTCGGGATGTAGTGGAACGCGCCGAACTTCATCGCCTCGATGGCGCCATCGATCGACGAGAACGCGGTGATGACGACCACCGGCAGCGTCGGATTGGCGATGCGGATCGCGCGCAGAGTGTCGATGCCGCTGATGCCGGGAAGCATCACGTCGAGGATGACGAGATCGACTTCGTCGCCGTCGAGGAGGTTCAGCGCCTCTTCGCCGCTGGCGGCAAGGACGACGTCGAAGCCTTCGCGGCGCAGCACGACTTCGAGAACGTCCCGGAGGACTTCCTCGTCATCGACGATCATCACGCGAAGGCTGCGTTCGGTCATACCTAATTTAGGCCTGATTCACTATCGCACTTGGAAATCCTACCCGCGGGAGCAGAATCGAAAACTCAGCGCCGTCGCCCGGCTTGCTGGCAACGGTGATCTCGCCGTCGGACGCGTGCAGGATACGGCGCGTGATGGCGAGGCCGAGTCCCGTCCCACCCTGCCCCCGTTTCGTCGTCACGAGCGGCTCGAAGATGCGGTCGATCAGCTCGGGCGCGATCCCCTTGCCGTCGTCCTTGATCCGGATGACGACGCGATCCCCTTCGTCCGCCACGCGGACCCAGATGTTGCCGCCGGGCTGCACCGCGTCACGGGCATTGAGGAGAACGTTCGTCACAACCTGCTGCAGGTCGTGAAAGTTCCCGCGGACGGAGGCGTCGCTCTCCGTGTGGCGCGGGCTTTCCAGCCCGTGCCCGGTCGCGGGCTGGAAAGCCCGCGCCACACCGAAGTCGACATGGACGTGAATGTCTTTGGCGCGGAAGAGGTCCTCGTGCAGCACCACGGTCGCGTTGACGAGCTGCGGCACGCTGACGATCTCCCGCGTGCGCGGACGGTTGGCGATGAGGTCGAGCAGGGAGTTGACCAGGTTCGACGCCCGGAACGTCTGCTGCTCCATTTTCTTCAGCAGCCGGTACTTCGGGTCGTCGGGCGCCGTCTCGGCGAGGAGGAGCTGCGCGTAGGACGAGATGCCGGTGAGCGGCGTGTTGACCTCGTGCGCGACACCGGCGGCGAGGAGACCGAGGGACGCGAGGCGCTCCTTGTCCTGCAGCTCGCGCTCGAGGCGCACCCGGTCGGTGACGTCGCCGATGACGAGGACGCGCGCGCCGTCCGCCACATCCGCGGCGAGGGGACTCGAGGTGATGGTCACCTCTTTTTCCACGCCGTCGCGATTGATGAAGTTGGTGGTCATGGAGCGCGCGTTCGCGCGGCGCAGCTCTTCGTACGGCGGGAAGAGCGACGCGATGCCGTCGTCGCCCCCCTCGCTGCCGACGAGCTCCCAGAACGCTTTGTTGGCGGTGAGCACGGTGCCGTCATCGGCGACGACGGCGATGGCGGACGACGACGACTCGATGATCGACTCGTTGTAGTCCTTCAGCGCGCGGATCTCGTCGAGCTGGCGGCGGAGGCGTCCGTACAGCCGCGAGTTCTCGATCGCCAACGCGACCGGCGCGGTGAGCGACTCGAGCAGGTGGAGGTCGTCGCGCGAGAGCGCCTCCTCGCCTCGCTTCTGTCCGAGGAGGAGAAGGCCCTGCAGCTCGCCGCGATTGAGCAGCGGGAAGACGTAGCGATAGCCGGCGCGGAGGAGCTGCCACGGAACGTCGGAGGCATCCGGCAGGCGCGGCTCGGTCAGCACGATCGGCGTCGTGCCGCGGAGGTGGCCGAAGTCGGCGGCGAATGCGCGCTTCGGAAGCCCCTCTTCCGGGTCATAGACGACGTAGGTCGTCCCCTCGCGCATGAAGAGGTTCATTTTCTCGATCTCGAGGGCGGCGCGGAGACGCTCTCGCATCATCGAGATCAGCTCGTGGACGTCGTGGAACGTCGCGAGCTCCTGCGCGAACTCGACGAGGGTGCGGCGATGACGGTAGCTCTCGCGGTAGAGCACCCGCTCGATCACCGACTCGACGCGCCCCTTCACCGGAATCAGGACGCCTGCGATCAGGAGCCCCGAGGTGAAGGCGAGGAAGTTCCGCTCGACGGCGGCCGCCTCTTCGATCACGTGCGAGAGGAGAAGGTTGATCGTCGAGAACGCGATCAATCCGAAGATCAGCGTCACGGCGTAGGCGAGCGTCTCCTTGATGACGACTTCGACGTCCCACAGTTTGTACTTGAGGATCGAGACGGCGAACGCGAGCGGGATGAGCGCGAGCGGCACGATCGCGATGGTGGTGTTGAGCGACGAGACGCGGCCGGTGACGACGTACGGGACG
>DASYSN010000433.1:0-3236 GCA_036003305.1 Thermoanaerobaculia bacterium | reverse complement strand
CGCAATCGATCTTGAGAAAGTCGATGCGCGGCAGTTTGAACTTGCTGAAAAGCTGTTCGACCGAGATCGCATTCGAGAGCTGCCGCGCGCGGTACGCCCGCTCGAACTCGTTGCCGGGGTAGATGTCGCGCCCCTCTTCATCGCCGTAGAACCCGAGGACCGCGAGATTTCGCGGCCGTGCGCGGCGCTTCGGCGCGTTCCGGACCAGGAGGTCGTAGTGATGCCGCAGCGGCTCGAAGCTGTAGATCGCCGCTTCGGGAAAACACTTCGCGGCGAAGGCGGTGAAAGTCCCGATGTGCGCGCCGATGTCGACGATGATGCCGGGCGAGAAGCCCGACTTCGCCAGCTCGCGGACCCGATAGCAGTCGAGCAACTGGACCTCGTGGCAAATCGCATAGTCGATGTGCCGCTCCTGCTCGTTCGCATGCACGTGCATGCGGCATTCGGGAGCGTCGTAGGTCCAGGCGGGTTGCCGCGCGAAACGTTCGCGGATCGAGGAGAAGTTCATCGGGGAATCGTCACGTTGGCCGATCGTTCGGAGACCGGTCAGGGTAGCACGCCGCGCGCTCGTGGAGGAACTCCGTCTGCCAGTCGAGCCGCGGCCGGACCACGCCCATCACGGTGCCGTGGTATTCGCGCTCCGGGTTGCCGTCGTACGTGTGAAACGCGATGACGTGGTGCGCGACCACCTCGTGCCGCTCCATGTTCGCCACGATGAAGATGCTCACGGAGTAACGCGACTCGTTCAGCAGGTTCGGCGGGATCGTGCAGACGCTCCGGTAGAGCCCGGGGGGCTGCGGCTTTCCCTGCCACCCATCCACGCCAAGATTGAACGACGGCAGGTTGGCCGACGCGAGCACGCCGACTCCTGACTTCTCGTGGAGGTGAATCGACGTGTAGATGTGCGCGTCCGGCAGGAAGTTCCGGTACTCGACTTCGATCCGCACCGGCGCTCTCACGTCCACACGCGCCATCACTCTTCCCTCGGACAGAATGCGCACGGCGTGCAGGCGAACGCTCTCGCTGCCGGGCGCCAGCTCCGGATCGGGCCACGAGCATTCACCGGTGTCGCCGCTCTCCGGCGTCTGTTTCGCGAGGTAGTTTTCGATCACCTCTCGCGCCGGGCCGTCTCCCCGTAGCACCCCTTCGTCGAGAAACAGCGCGCGGTTGCAGAGCGTCGCGATGGCGTGCATGTTGTGGCTCACGAACAGCAGCGTGCAGCCCTGACGGATGATCTCTTCCATCCGCGCCTGCGATTTCTGCTGGAACGCGACGTCGCCGACGGCAAGCACTTCATCCAGGAGCAGAATCTCCGGCTCCACGTGCGCGGCGACCGAGAATGCGAGGCGCATGTACATCCCGCTCGAATAGTGTTTGACGGGGGTGTCGATGTACTTCTCGATCCCGGCGAACTCCACGATCGCGTCGAACTTCGATTTCATGTCGGCGCGGCTCATGCCGAGGACGGCGGCGTTGAGGAAGATGTTTTCGCGGCCGGTGAGATCGGGATGAAAGCCGGTGCCGATCTCGAGCAGCGACGTCACCCTTCCCCACAACTGCACGCGTCCCGTCGTCGGGCGCGTGATCCGCGACAGGATACGCAGCAGGGTGCTCTTCCCGGCGCCATTGCCGCCGACGATGCCGACCGACTCGCCGCGCCGGATTTCCAGATCGAGGTTGCGGAGCGCCCAGATGGTGTCCGTTTCCGCCGTCGCACCGAAGAAGCGGCGCAGCGGTGCTCTCGCCGCGCCCGCGACCGCTTCGCGCAACGTCTCCTTGCCGGAATGCGTCGCACCGATGTGATAGCGCTTGCCGAGGTTCTCGGCGGTGAGGGCACGGGACATGGTCAGACGAGATCCGCGAACTGCCGCTCCATGCGGCGGAACGAGGCCACCGAAACGCCGAGGAGCAGCAACCCGATTGCGGCGCAAACGCCGAGCGCGGGCCAGTTGAACGCTCGCCCGAAGAATGCCGAGCGATAGCCTTCGATGAGCACCGCCAGCGGATTCAATCGCGCGAGCCACTGCAGGCGCCCCGGCAGCATCGTCGCCGAATAGAAGACCGGCGTTGCGAACATGAGGAACTGCAGCACGTGCGGAAGCGCGACGTTGACGTCGCGGTACTTCACGTTGAGCGCCGACAGCCACAGGCCGCACGCGAGCGCGAACAACATCGTCATCGCGGCCAGCAACGGCACGATCAGCAGTCGCGGCGTGAACGGCGTGCCGTACCACGCCATCAATACGACGAGCAGCAGAAACGCGATGACGAAATCGAGAGTCCGCGCCACGACCGCACCGACCGGCGCGAGCAGCCGCGGGAAGTAGATCTTCGTGATCAGCGGCCCGTTTCCGACGATGCTGTTGCTGCTGCTGAACACCGCGTTTGAGAAGAACGTCCACGCGAGTAAACCGGCGTATGCAAACAGCGGATATGGGACTCCGTCCGACGGAAGGCGTGCGGCGCGGCCGAACACCACGGTGAGGATCACCATCGCGAGCAACGGCTGGAGAATCGCCCAGCCGATGCCGACGAGCGTCTGCCGGTAACGCACTTTGACGTCGCGCCAGACGAGGAAGTACAGGAGGTCGCGAAACGCCCACAGCTCGCGGATCTCAAACGCCTGCGGGGCCTGAGAGTCAATCGTGATCAGGGGCGAGTCGGTGTCTTCGGTGGCCACGGGGAACGATGCCCGAGGGTAGCACACGGGTGCCAGGCGACGGTCAGGCGCGCGATTGCTGACTCTCGAACAGGAACGCGAATGTCTTGTGCGGAAGCTGCAGGTCGCCGCCGACGGCGATCAGGTACGCCTCTTCGAGCAGCGGCTCCGTGGACGGACCCGGGAGGCTGGCGCCGCCGGGGACGATGCCGCGGACGCGAACTCCGTCGCGTACGCGGACGCGCCGCGTGAGGCGATGGGTCTGCGCGATGCGTCGCGCGTCGGCATCGCTGACGATCATGTCGAAGACTCGTCCTTCGGCGCGCGCGATGAGGCCGGCCATGTCGCCGTTCCACCGCAGCTCGCCGCGCGCGAGCACGAGCAGACGCGACGCGACGGCTTCGACGTCGCTGACGATGTGAGTGGAGAGGATGATGATCCGCTCCGCGGCGAGCGATCGCATCAGGTCGCGGAACTTCACGCGCGACTCGAGATCGAGACCGGTCGTCGGCTCGTCGACGATCAGCACGCGCGGATCGCCGAGGAGCGCGCGGGCGATGCCGATCCGCTGACGCAT
>DASYSN010000432.1:0-21900 GCA_036003305.1 Thermoanaerobaculia bacterium | reverse complement strand
GCGGGGCCGAGGTCCATCAGCCGGCGCATCGCGGTGAAGCGCTCCACGAGGTCGGGCGGGATGACGAGATAGCCGAGACGCAGCGAAGGGAACATCACCTTGCTGAACGTGCCGATGTAGATGACGCGGGCATTCGTGTCGAGTCCTTGCAGCGACGCGATCGGCATGCTGTCGTAGCGGTACTCGCTGTCGTAATCGTCCTCAATGACCCACGCACCGGCGCGCTGCGCCCAGTCGAGCAGCTCCAGCCGCCGCGCCGCGCTCATCGTGACGCCGAGGGGGTATTGGTGCGACGGCGTGACGAAGACGGCGCGCGATTTCCTGCTCCGCCGCGCTCCCGCCCGCACGTTCAGCCCCTCGCCGTCGACCGGCACCGGCACCGCGCGGACGCCGGCGGCCTTCAGCACCTGGTGCACGAGCCAGTAGCCCGGCTCCTCGACCCACGCGGACGAGCCGGCGTCGAGCAGCACGCGCGTCGAGAGGTCGAGCGCCTGCTGCGAGCCGCTGACGATCATGATCTGCGCCGCCTCGCAGTGCACCGCGCGCGACGTGCGGAGGTAGTGCGCGATCGTCTCGCGCAGCTCGATCAGGCCCATCGGATCGCCGTACTGCAAGCCTTTCACGCGAATCGCGCGCGAGTAACGCGCCATGAGCTTCGACCACACCTCGATCGGAAACGAGTGCAGGTCCGGCTGCCCGACCTGGAACGGCCCGAGCGTAGCGAGCGCAGGCTTCTCGTACGGCGGCACTCCTGCCGCCAGCGCCGAGATCTTTCGCTGCCCATGTAGGGGCCGGCTCTCAGCCCGCCCGATGTCCTTCTCGACGCGCAGGGCGCTCGCAATGAACGTCCCCGCCCCCACGCGGCTCTCGAAGTACCCCTCGGCGAGCAGTTGCGAATACGCGTCGAGCACCGGAAGGCGCGACACGCGCAGCTCGCGCGCCAGCTCCCGCGTCGACGGGACGAGTTGCCCGGCACGCAGCTCGCCGTGCAGCACGCGCCGCCGAAACGCGTCGTAGATCTGCTGGTACAGCGGCTTCGAGAGCCGCCGGTCGACCGTGATGAGGCTCGTGACACCACGGAACTGCGTCGCCTGCGATTGAGTTTGAGTGGTCATGTCGGATCCGTCGGAAGCGGATATTGAGGCAAACCACCGTCGCGCGTATCAAAACGAACTGTCAATCATGAAAGCGCTCACGATCTCCGCTCTGCTCTTCGTTGTCGCCGCCGTCGACGCGCATGCCCAGTCGTTCGTCATTGATCTGCCGCTCCGCAGTCCCGCGGCCGTGGTGAGCCAGCGCATCGGCCTGACCGACATCGAGATCCGCTACCACCGCCCGCAGGTGAACGGCCGCAAGATCTGGGGCGACCTCGTGCCGTACGGCAAGGTGTGGCGCACCGGCGCGAACACGATCACGACCATCCGCTTCAGCGATCCGGTGACGATCGACGGACATCCGCTCGACGCCGGCACGTACGGCTTCCACGCCATCCCGACGCCCGCCGAGTGGACGCTGATCTTCTCGAAGAACTCGACGACCTGGGGCTCGTTCACGTACGACCAGTCCGAGGATGCGCTGCGGGTTCAGGTGAAGCCGGAGCCGTCGCCGATGCACGAGTCGATGACGTTCGAGGTCGATCACCTGCAGCCCGACTCCGCGGTCGTGGCGCTGGAGTGGGAGAACGTTCGCGTCCCGTTCCGCGTCGGCATCGACACGCACGCGATCGTGCAGGCGTCGCTCAAGCAGCAGCTCCGCGGTCAGAAGCGCTACATCTGGATGAGCTGGGACGACGCAGCGAACTACCTCCTCGCCGAGAAGCTCTCGCCCGACGACGCGCTCGCGTACGCAAACAAGTCGGTCGAGCTCGAGGACCGCTTCGACAACGAGGTGACGAAGTCGAAAGCCCTCGCCGCCCTGAACCGCCCCGCCGACTCCGAGCTCGCCCGCCGCCGCGCGATCGATCTCGGCACCCCGACCCAACTCCGCGACTACGGCATCGACCTACTCGACAAAGACCGCGACCTAGCGTTCACCGTCTTCCGCGAAAACGCGCGCAAGCACCCCGACGCCTGGCAGTCCCACGAAGGCCTCGCCCGCATGTACTCCGCGCAGGGGAAACGCACGGAGGCGTTGAAGGAAGCGCACGCGGCGCTCGCGAGCGCGCCAGAGAGTGAAAAGGCGGATTTGCAGGCGATGGAGGCAAGGTTGAGCGGGTATCCTGGTGCTCACTGATCCCATGCGTTACAACGAGATCGTCTTCGCCGTTCTCCTGTTGCTGACCGCGGTGGCGCACGCGCAGCCAAACGCCTCGAATGCCAGTCCGCGCGTCGAGTACCTGACGGACGCCAGCGGCGTGGAGATCGGTCTGACAGTTCACGTCGGAGAGCTGCCGCTCACGATCCGTGCTGGCCTTCACAATGCCTCGGCCGGCCCTCTGTCGGTGCTCAAGAAGAGAGACACAGCGGGGCGCGAGATCACGTTTGTTCTTTCAGACGGGTCGACGGCAGGCTCTTTTTCCGTCGCGAAGAGCGGAAGAATCGAATCGCTCGAATTGAAGAACGGAATGAAGCTCGCGCTGACGCCGGCGAGGGACGGCCTTTACAAAGAGACACTCTCGGTTGGCCACGGCAGCAGAGTGATTCACGAGCAAGTGACGTCAACCGGCACGCGCTTCCAACCATCGGATATCGCGCTCGACATGGTCTCCAAGACACTCAATCTCGCCGAGGCCGGTGACGTGACGACGAAGCGCGACGCGAGCGGAACATTGACGACCGTCACGAATTCGACGGGCGAAGTCGTCCTCTACATCGTGCGTTACGGAACCGATAAAGCGGCGTTCGATGTCAGTGGGAATCTTCTCTTCCTCGATCTCTTCGCGGACATGTACCGACGGCCGGCGTCGGAGACCGAAAACTGGGTCGATATCCAACCGCTAGTTCCCGATCACATCGTCGTTACGGCAGACGGCAGGATCGGAGCCTACGTCAGCACCCCGGCTCCAGGTGCGATCCGCGCGGTATGGGATGAGCGCGACGACGCCGGCAAAACGACATACGAGTTCAGACTCGCCAGCGCGCTTCCTTCAAACTAGCGCGATCATTCCTTGCGGTGCTTCTCAGTCCCCTCCGGATCCGGTGGCGGGGTGAAGCGGTTCACGCGCATGTCGTCGGCGAACTCGCCGGGCTCGGACTTCGGATCGGGAGCTTCGCGGCCGGTGCGTTTCGCTTGCGGGCCGGGACCTTCGTTCAGTTTGCGGTTTGCCATGCGGAAGGAGGCAGCAAGTTCTGAACCGTGCAGGTTCTGTGTGGCGCCGGCGCCCTCGCCGGCGGCAATAAGCATTGTCGCGCCGTGAAGCGGCGCATCGTTATGTTTTGTCGCACCGGCGAGGGCGCCGGCGCCACACAGAACCGCGCGCTAGCGGGCGTTGGCGATTTTGTCGCGGTAGGCGGCGACGTCGGGCGTCAGCTCGATGTAGGGGAGGGCCTGCTCGAGCTGAGCTTTGGCGGCGGCGGGTTGGCCGGTCTCGTAGAGGGCGACGGCGTAGTAGTAGCGGTACGGCGCCTCGCTGCTGTTGAAGCCGGAGCGGGCGAAGGCGCGGGCGGCGGTCGCGAAGTCGCGGGCGCGGTAGGACTGCTCGCCGAGGTGGATGAGGGTGGCGTGATCGAGTCCGGGCTGCGAGGCGATCTGGTCGTAGATCTTTCGCGCGGCGGCGAGGTCGTTCCGGTTGAATGCCTGGTCGGCAAGCGCCATCTGCGCGTTGACGTTGGAGGTTGGTGCAGGGGCGGGGACGGGAGGGGGACTACGTTTGGGTACCGGCGCGGGGTGCGCGGCGGCGACCGGCGGCGGGCTGGGATTCGCGACCGCGGGCTGCGGCACGGGCGCGGGCGCCGAGGAGTGCTGCGGCGTGATCGCTGGTGTCGGCGGCGTCGCGGAGGGGCTCGCTTTGAGGAACGCGTACTGATCGCTGGTCAACAGCTTCGACGCGATCTGGTCGAATTCGGCGCGGACCTTCGCCGGGAGATCGAGCGAGCCGAAACGCCGCTCGACACGATCGGCGACGATGACGCGCTGCAGCGCGCGACGCGAGTCGGCCTCGCTGTGTAGCTTGTCGCCGGTGATCGCGAGGTAGACCTCCGCCGTCTCGAACAGCGGAATCGTGTCGACCAGGCCGAACGCGGCGATGTGCAGTTCCTTGTCCGCCGCTTCGTATTGCCCCGCGTCGACCTGGGCGATCCCTCTATGGAGGAGATTCACGTAAAAATCGTTCGCGTCGGTCGCCGCAAACATCGGCAACGCGAGCGCAAGACACATCAGAATTCCAACCGCACCTTCACGCACTCGTGTCATCAGTTTTCAGTGACCGGCCGCTGGGTCGTTGGGGAGAGAGAGGGCCCAAATTGGGGTGAACCGGTCGAGAGGCATTCTGCCATATCTGGGGCGTAACCCAAATGCGCTACCATCGGGCGCTCGTGAGCAACAACGTCGTGATCGTCGGCGGCGGCATCGCGGGGCTGGCCGCGTCGGTTTATCTCGCACGCGCCGGGAAGACGGTGACGATTTTTGAGCGCCGGCGCAACCTCGGCGGCCGCGCGGTCACACAGCTCCGCCACGGCTATCGCTTCAACCTCGGTCCGCATGCGGTCTATCGCGCCGGCGCGGGATCGACGGTCTATCGCGAGCTGGGCGTTCCGATCCGCGGCGGCTCGCCCCCGAGCGATGGCACGGTGGTACGCGGCGGTGAGCACTACGCGCTCCCCGCGTCCGGCATGGGCGTCCTGACGACGGGACTCCTCGGCGCGAAAGGGAAGACCGAGCTCGCGTCGCTGATGCTCCGCATCAAGGGCATGGATCTTACGAAGTTCGCGCCGATGTCGGTCCGCGAATGGCTCGATGGGCACATCGGCGACGAGCGGCTCCGCGAGGTCATGCAGATGTTCGTGCGCGTCGCGACGTACGCGGCCGACGACCGGCAGAGCGCCACGGTGGCGCTCGAGCAGCTTCGCGTCGCGCAGGACGGCGTGATCTATCTCGACGAAGGGTGGCAGAAGATCGTCGACTCGCTCCACAGCAGCGCCGTGACCTCGGGGGTGAACTTCATCACGAGCGCGCATGTGGTCCGCGTCGATCACGACAACGGGCAGGTGCGCGGGATCGAGCTCGGCGAGCTGGAGCTCGACAACACGATGGACACGGTCTCGATGCAGCTCCCGGTGCCGCAGAGCGACGGCGAGCGCGGCACGCGCATCCCGGCCGATTGCATACTGCTCGCGATCGAGCCGGACGGGGTGCAGTCGCTCGTGACCGAGGTGCAGTTGCCGGAGATGGAGCCGGTGACGGCGGCGTGCCTCGACGTGGCGCTGTCGAAGCTGCCGGCTGGAAAGCAGAAGCTGGCGTTCGGCGTCGACCAGCCGTTCTATTTTTCGGTGCATTCGGAATGGGCACAGCTCACGCCGAAAGGGGGCGCGCTGATCCACGCGGCGAAGTACCGCAAGCGCGGCGACGACGTGAGTGAGGCGGAGTTGGAGACGTGGCTCGACGACCTGCAGCCGGGCTGGCGCGACGTGCTGGTGCACAAGCGGTATCTGCCTTCGATGACGGTGTCGAATGCGCTGGTGACGCCGGAGATGAAGCGCCCCGAGGTGAAGACGCACATTCGCGGGCTGTACCTGGCGGGCGACTGGGTGGGCGGCGAGGGGATTTTGTCCGATGCCGCCCTCTCGAGCGCGCGCGCCGCGGCGCACGCGATTTTGGAGATGTAGGCGCTATCCCTTGCGCAGCGAGATCCCGCCTCCCGAGCTGCGGAGGACGATCCTTGGACCGCCGCCACCGATCCTTCCGACGAGGTTGTCCTCGGCTTTGCGTCCCATGATCGTGACCGGGAGGTCGGTGTCGATGTCGCCGCCGCTGGTGTGGGCGTCAACCTCGGCGCCGACGTTCGCCGGCAGCTCGACGACGACGTCGCCGCCCGAAGTCGACAGTTTCGAATCGCCGTGCGGCTGACGCGCGAGCCGCGCGTGGATCGAGCCGCCGGAAGTCGACGCGTCGATCGAGTCGAGCGCCTCCCGAATGCGGATGTTCCCGCCGCTCGTGTGCGCGTACAGCGTGGAGGCGGCGCGGCCGATCTCGATCGATCCGCCGGACGTCTTTACCTCGACCGGACCGCCGGCACTCTCGATCTCGATGTCGCCGCCGGACGTGCGCCCGTTGAGGTTGCCGTTGAGATGCGCGAACTTGATGTCGCCGCCGCTGGTGTGGACGTCGGCGTTGCCGGTGAGGTCGCCGACGTCGATGTCGCCGCCGGCGGTCGACAGCTTCACGTTGTAATGAGACGGAACGCGGATGTTGTAGTGGAAGCGTGGGTCGCGCGACCAGTGGAACCACCGGTCGTGGTCGTACCTGGAGTGGATCGTGACGTCGTTGCCGCTCTGATCGAACGTGATGTCGTTCGCGCGGAGCTCCTCCGGCGACCCTTCGCGGGTGATCTCGACGGCGAGGCCGGTGCCGCCGCTGACGACCTTGATGTCGCCGGTGTCGGCTTCGACGGTGAGGGTTCCTCCGCCGGCGACGTTGAATCCCTTGCGAATGACGTCGGCGTTCGCGGCGAACGCCATGCCGAAAGCACTGAGTATGAGGATCGAGGAAACCAGAATCGCGCGGCGCATGCGGCCCTCCTGCCGCTTCATACGCCGGGTCTCGCCAAAAGTTTGTAAACTCCCGTCCGCCATGCCTGTCGATGACGCGCAGTTCAAGCTCGCCATGTCGCATTTCGCCAGCGGCGTGACGGTGGTGACGACCGAGCAGGAGGGGACCTCTTACGGGATGACGGTGGCGGCGTTCTCATCACTTTCGCTGCATCCGCCGCTCGTGCTGATCTGCATCGAAAAGTCGGTGCGGACGCATGAAGCGATCTCGGCGGCCGGGAAGTTCGGCGTGAGCATCCTCAGCCAGTCGCAGGCCGACGTCTCGAACCGTTTCGCCTCGCGCGGTGAAGAGAAGTTCAGCGGCATCGCGACGCACCGCGGCACGACCGGGATCCCGCTCGTCGACGGCGCGATCACGAACCTCGAATGCAGCGTACGCGAGCAGTTCCCCGGCGGCGATCACTCGATCTTCATCGGCGAGGTCGTTGCAATCGAGACGGCCGAAGGAGTGCCGCTCGTCTACTATCGCAGCGGCTACAGGGAGCTGCGCTTCTAACTCAAATGCCCGACATGTCCACGACTCTCCGCCACGCCTTCCGGCGTGTGCTCAACCGCCGCTCGCACGTTCGCGCGGGACGGCTCGAAGTGATCCCGTCATTCGCGTCCGCCATCCTCGGCAATGAGCGTCAGGTCACGGTCTATGTTCCGCCCGGATACGACGAACGTTCCGAGCGGCGATACCCCGTGCTCTACATGCAGGACGGGCAAAACCTGTTCGACGATTCGCGCGCGTTCGCCGGCGTGAGCTGGCGGCTTCATCGCGCGGCCGACGACGCGATCGGAGCTCGTACGGCGCAGCCGATGATCATCGTCGGCGTCGATCACATGCATGCCGGGCGCATCAACGAGTACACGCCGGTCTTTGACGAGTCGAAGAAGGCGGGCGGCCGAGCGGATGACTACGGCCGCATGCTGGCCGAGGAGTTGAAACCGCTCATCGACTCCCGCTACCGCACGCTTCCCGAGCGGAGCACGATCGGCGGCTCGTCGCTCGGCGGGCTCGTCTCGCTCTATCTCGCATTGACGCGCGACGAGTTTCGCGCCGCGGCCGTGATGTCCCCCTCGGTGTGGTGGCGCAATCGCGCCATTCTCGAGGCGGTCGCGGACAGCGCGCGACGGCCGCGCCTCTGGCTCGACGTCGGCGGCCGCGAGGGACGCGAGGCGATCGGCGACGTCCGGACGCTGAACGAACGGCTCCGGGAACGCGGCTGGAACGAGCGGAATCTCCGCTTTTTCGAGGACCGCCGCGCCGACCACAGCGAGCGAGCCTGGGGCGGCCGCGTGCGAAAGGTGCTGGAGTTTTTGTTTCCGACGGAGTAGTTGTTGTCGAGCATGCTCGACACTCGCGGGAGGCCGCTGCACGACCTGCGGATATCGGTGACGGACCGATGCAACTTCCGCTGCGTCTACTGCATGCCGCGCGAGGTGTTCGGGCCGGATTTTCCGTATGTCCCGCGCCGCGATCTGCTGACGCTGGAGGAGATCGCCCGCGTCGCGAATGTCTTTGTCTCGCTGGGAGTTGAGAAGATTCGCATCACCGGCGGCGAGCCGCTGCTGCGCCGGAACCTGGAGCGGCTGATCGAGATGCTCGCCGCGACCGGCGTGCAGGATCTTGCACTCACGACGAATGGATCGCTGCTGACGCGCGGGAAGGCGCAGGCGCTGAAGAACGCCGGCCTGACGCGGATCACGGTCAGTCTCGACGCGCTCGACGACGAGGTGTTCCGGTCGCTGTGCGATACGGAAACGCACGTCGGACGGGTGCTCGACGCGATCGAGTGTGCCGAAGCTGCGGGGCTGCGTCCGATCAAGATCGACGCGGTGGTGAAGCGCGGCGCGAACGATCGCGAGGTGGTGCCGCTCGCGCGCCGGTTCCGCGGGACCGGGCACATCATGCGTTTCATCGAGTACATGGACGTCGGGAACTCGAATCAGTGGCGCTCCGAGGACGTCGTGCCGGCTAGCGAGATCGTCTCGATGATCGCGGCCGAGTGGCCGGTCGAGCCCTTGGAGGCGAATTACTTCGGCGAGGTCGCGGAGCGCTGGCGCTACACGGACGGATCCGGAGAGTTCGGTGTGATCAGCTCCGTGACGCAGCCGTTCTGCGGCTCGTGCACCCGCGCGCGTCTGTCGTCCGAGGGAGCGCTCTTCACCTGCCTGTTCGCGGAGCGCGGGACCGACCTGCGCGCGCTACTCCGCGGCGGAGCGACCGACGAGGAGCTGCGTGAAGCGATCGCGCGGGTGTGGCGCGTCCGCGACGACCGCTACTCCGAGATCCGCTCCGAGGAGACGCGCGCGGCGAAGCGCGTCGAGATGTCGCATATTGGGGGGTGATCAGTCCTCGGTCCTCGGTCCTCGGATCGGCGAAGCGCAATGGCTTTTGTCTGAGGACCGAGGACTGAGGACCGAGGACTCGTCTTTACTCGTCCTTCCCGCCGTTGTACTTCTCTTCCGAACTTGCCGGGACAGTCGAAAGATTCACGGCGTTTTTCGTCGGGAGCGGCGCTTTCGGGCCGAAGGGCTGCAGGCGTCCGCCGTAGGTCTTCTGGCGCATCGCCAGACCTTCCTTGATCTGCTGGATCTGGCTCTTTCTGGTGCTCATGGTTTCCCCTTCGCTACACGCGCCATGCCGGCGACGAACTTCTGTTTACCACCTTGTGATGGATGGCGCACCTTTTCGTGCTCGATGCCGAGATGCGTTAGGGACGCCGAGGCGTGGTTGCCGATCGCGACGATGGTGTCGAACCGGAAGAGGCGCAGCAGCCATTCGATGAAACGTCCGCCGATCGCCAGCTCGGCGGGAGACGGCGCGCGGTTCGACTGCGGGTTGCCCGGCCGGAACGGATGGAACGGAAAGGCGTTCCAGAGCATCGGCAGCGGCTCGATGCGGCGGATCGTTTCCCACACCATGGTCGCACTCGCCTCGGTCGAGAGTTTCGGACCGAGGGTCGCCTTCCGGTAGCCGCGGTCGGAACCGAGTATCAGTGAATCGACGCCGCCGAGCATCACCGCCTCGCTGACGAACGCAATCCCGGTAAGCCGCCCGCCGCGATAGCTCGGCGCTTCGCCGATCAGCAATGTGCGCGGACCGATGCGATCGAGCTCGTCGAGATAGAGACGCAGGTTGCGGCGACGAATGGCGTTGCCGCGAAGGTCGCCTTCGATCCGCGAGTACTGGTTGCAGGCGCGCTCGCTGACGATCGTCGATCCGAGAGCGTCGATGAAGCGGTCGAAGCGGCGGCTCACCATCCTCCGCCGCCACCTCCGCCTGACGATCCGCCACCACCGCCGCCTCCGCCACCGCCCGAGCCGCCGGAGCTGGGAGAGGCGACGCCGGATGCGATGCCGCCGGCCGCGACGGCCCACGATGCGCTGGCGCCGGCGCCGCCGAAGGCGCCACCTCCGCCGCTGAACGCCCAACCTCCGCCGCCGCTGCTCGAGCTGCCGAAGGAAGACGAGGAGGAGGATGTCGTCGCGAGCGCGCCGCCGCTCGCCGCGGCCGCGCCGCCGTGCGCCTTGAACCAGGTATCGACGTTCGCGCCGAGGCCGAACGCCATCAGGTAGGGGTACCAGTCATCGCGCAGGTGCGGGTTGGGCGTCGCGAGCTGTGCGCAGAAGTAGCGGAACGCCGAGGCGAGGCGCATGCGCGCGGCGATCCGCTCGTCCGACTCGTCGGTGCGCAGCTTGTCAAGGAGGATCTTCACCACGGCGAGCGACCAGAACGCGGCGAGCAGCAGCTCGCGCGTGTGGATCGCGAAGTCCGGGGCGGCGATCGTGTAGTGCAGGGTGACGTACACCAGCGGCGCCGCGAACGCACCGACAAGGATGAAACGCGGGATCAGCGACGTGAGCGCGCGCGAGTTCAGGTGCGCGGCGATCAAGCCGACCAGTGCGATGGCGCCGAAGAAGAGGCATTCTCCGGAGAACGCGCCGTCGTTGCCGCCTGTGCCGAAGAGCGAGAAGAGAACGATCCCGGCGACGATCAGCGCGACGTCGAGCTTCCAGTTGAACGACGCGAACTTCTCGTTCCACTTCGGCCACTTCGCGAGCTCCCCTTCGATGCCTTTGCGGATCAGCGCCGCCGGCTCGAAGCCGCACTTCTCGTAGTGATTGCGAATGGCGTCGGTGTCGGTTTCCTGTCCCTTGAAGAAGAGCCGCTTCAGGAGCGCGTGGCGATGTCCCTCGATCGCCGTGATCGGGACGAGGAGCTTCATGTGCAGCAGCGGACGTTTGAGGCGCCGCTGCTCGACGCGCGTCTCGATCTTCTTCTCTTTCGCGAGGGCGGCGAGGATCGCGGCGACTTCCGGTGCGCCGATCTTGTTGTCGATCGCCGCGCCGACGATCTCCGGCTCGAAGCGGAGGACGTTCTCCTCCAGCCAGCGCTCATCGATCTGCTCGAGCGGCGTGCAGACGAAGCGTCCGCGCGCCTTCTCGCGCCTCAGGAAATCGAAAACGAGCGCCGCGACGCCGAGGGCGAAGAGCAGCGCCATTCCCCACGCGATGCTGCTCGGCGCGCCGTACGGAACCGCGACCGGCGCGCGCGAGCCGTGGTGCTGCAGTGTCGCGTTGACGACGTAGCCGTGCCCCGGCTGCAGGTTCGTGACGCTCGCGTCGTACGGAGAGCGGATGCCGCTCCAGATCGGGTCGACGGTGAAGTGGACCGAGAAGTTCTGGATGACCTGCCCGCTTTCACGATTGGGGAATGCGAAGTCGTGCGACAGCAGGTAGCGCTTGTTGATGCGTTTCACGATGCCGCTGAGCGTGTAGCGAAGGCGGTACGTCAGCTCGGTGTTCTTGAACTCGGGATCGGTCGTCAGGCGCGAACGCCAGCGAACCTTCGGGCCGTCGAGGATCTGGTAGTGGTCGACTTTGTCGAGCGGCGCCATGACGAGCTGCGTCTCGGTGCCATCGCGGTCGACGCGCGTGAGCTGCTCGAAGTTGAGCGACTGGTTGCCGTAGACGTTGAACGTCCGCTCGCCGCCGTTCCAGTCGCCGTCGAAGACGTACGTCTGCGTCTCGACGATGTGCATGCGGCCCTCGGCGTCGAGGTGCGCATCGACGGCAACGGAGCGCCAGTAAAGGGATTTCGCGTGTGCGCTCGCCCCAAGGAGCAGGGTGAGCACGGTGACTGCGAAGACTGCCCGGAGCCGCATTCAGTACCTCTGCGAGCATCTTACAATCCGCGTCCTCATGCGCATCGATGGATTCGGCTCCGGGTTCCTGCTGATCATCGGTGTTGCCATTCCGTATCTTGCGTGGAAGACGAGCCAGCGCTTTCGCGGCGAAGAGCTGCCGATGCCGCGCAATCAGTTCTTTTTCCAGACCGCGATCTTTCAGGTCGTCATCTACGGTTTCGCGCTCGTTGCCGCGTCGACGAACGCGATCCGGCTCCGGCTCCTCCCGACCGTCTGGTGGAAATCGTGGCCGGCGCTCGCGTTGCTGCTGCTCGCGCTTGCCCTGCTGAAGTTCGCGTGGCCATCACGCGAGGACGGAGAGAAAAGGCGTCTCTACGCCATCCTGCCGCACGACCGTCACGAGCTTGGACCGTATCTCGTTCTCTGTGTCGTCGCAGGAATCGCCGAGGAGGTGATCTACCGCGGGGTCGCCTATCGCCTCCTCCTTCGCCTCGGCATCTCGATGTGGATCGCCGCCGCGATCCTGTCGGTCATCTTCGCCCTCGCGCATTCGGTGCAGGGTTGGCGCAGCACGATCGTCATCGGCGCGATCGCCGCCGGCTTTCACTTCACCGTCATCTACAGCGGCGGCCTGCTCCCCGCGATCGTGGCGCACTTCGCGTACGACGCGGTCGCGGGCATCGTGATCCCGCGGTGGAGGGAAGCGAGCTAAACTACGCGCATGCGCCAATTCACCGCCGTTGCGCTCCTCGTGTGCGCGCTCCCGCTCTTTGCGACCGAGGCAAATCCGTCGAAGAAGCAGGTCGAGCTGATCGATCAGCTTCTCTCACTCCTCGGTACGGAGAAGCTGTCGCACGCCGTGCTCGACTACTTCGTGGACGAGTCGTACAAGCAGGAGGTCGCACAGGCCGACGGCGATCCGCTCGCACTCGACGACGCGAAGAAGGATTCGGCGCGGTTGCGCGAACTGCTCGGCCAGATCAACCTCACCGCCCTCCAGCACGATGCCACCGTGAAAACGTATGCGAAGTATCTGAGCGAGAGCGATCTCGAGGCGCTCGTCGCCTTCTACAAGACTCCGGCGGCGCAACACTACATCACGGCACTGCCGGACATGTCGCAGGAGGCGATGAAGGCGGGAGCCGATCAGATCGGGCCGAAAGTGATGGAGGTCGTTCAGAAGGTGGCGCAGGAGCGCGAGCAGCGGCATCCGTGGCAGCGCACGATGCGAGACATTCGCTCGATCGCCACGGCCGTCGAAGCCTACGCCACCGACGAGAACAAGTACCCGCAGGAGTCGGCTCTCAAGAAGGTGCTCGTGCCGACGTACATCAAGGAGCTGCCGGAGAAGGACGGCTGGGGAAACGCCTACTCTTACACGGTGTCGCCCGACGGGCAGCACTATCGGATCGCGAGCGCCGGCTCGGACAGCGTCTTCGCATGGGATACGCGCAAGATCACACTCACCGAGGCGAAAGAGCCGAAGTACAGCGAAGACCCTGGCGAAGACATCATCTACCAGGATGGCGAGTTCGTTCAGGAGCCGGCTGTCACGAAGCCGAAGCCGGCCGCTAATGCCGTGCCGCCCGGTGCCGCCCCGGTCCCGGTTCCGAATCAGTGATCACGTAGATGGTGCCGGTAGCGTAGTCGTCGACGTACAGCTCTCCGTTCGCATCCTCGCCGAACGTCGTGATCTGCATCGTCGTGTCGAGCAGGAGGCGTGACGTGAAGCCGCTGCCGCTCGCCGTCGCGGCCCAGATCTTCCCAGTGCAGAAGTCGCCGTAGAAGTACGTCCCATACAGACGCGGGAAGAGCGCGCCGCGATACCGGTAGCCGCCGGTGATGGAGCAGGAGCCGTCGGCGTGGCTGTATTCGAGGACCGGCAGCGTCAGCGTGCCATCGTTGCAGTTGGTCGAGGGGTTGTAGCAGTGGAAGCCTTCCATCCTGCGCCAGCCATAGTTCTCACCGCCGCTGCTGCCGGCAGGCTGGAAGTCGACCTCTTCGTAGGTGTCCTGACCGACGTCGCCGATCCAGAGGTCGCCCGTGACACGGTCGAATGAGAAGCGCCACGGATTGCGGACGCCCCACGCCCAGATCTCCGGCGCGGCACTGGTGCGGTTCGCGAACGGGTTCGACGGCGGGATGCGATAGGTCGTCGCGTTCTCGACGTCGATGCGAAGAATCTTGCCGAGCAGCGCGCTGAGGGTCTGCGCGCGGTTCTGCGGATCGCCGCCGCTGCCGCCGTCGCCCATGCCGATGTAGAGGTAACCGTCGGGACCGAACTGCAGCTCTCCGCCGTTGTGGTTCGAGTACGGCTGCGCGACGGTAAGGATGACCTGCGCCGAGGTCGGATCGGCGCGGTTCGGATCATCGGCGGAGACGCGATAGCGCGCGACGACGGTGTCGCCCGCGGTGTTCGTGTAGTCGATGTAGAACGTGCCGTCGTCGCGATAGTGCGGCGAGAAGGCGAGGCCGAGGAGTCCGCGCTCTTCGCCGTTCGTCGAGATGAGCGAGGAGACGTCGAGGAACGGCTCCGGGAGGACGCGCGTGCCGTCGTAGATCACGATCCTGCCGCTCTGTTGCGTGACAAAGAGCCGCGAGTCGCCGGCGTTCACGATGTTCGTCGGTTCGTTGAGTCCGCTGATGATCGGACGCAGCGCGATTTCGGCGGCTGAGGCTGTCGAAGCCGCGAGGAGTACCGCGATCAGGAGCGGTTTCATCGCGTCGGGCTCATGCAATCGCTGGGCGCGGTTTTTGAGAAGTAACACCTCGGAGGTGCACTAAATGGACACGAAACTTCCGTACAACGACGACGAAGTGAGAGGAAAAGTCGACCAGACGGTGGGGAAAGTGAAGGAATCGATCGGCCGTAACGCGGGCGATCCGGTTCTCGAGCAGGAAGGCGCCGACCAGCGCGCCGCCGGCGATGCCCGCCACGGCATCGGCAAGGCGCGACGCAAAGTAGGCGAGGCGATCAGCGACGTCGGCAAGAAGCTCGGCCGCTAGAGGCACCGTGGGGCGCAGGCTTTCTAGCCTGCGCCCCCGTCCGCCCGGAGCGCGGGCTAGAAAGCCCGCGCCACACGAGGGAGATCGGCGCCTTTGTGTTTGAATCGTCCCGTGACCACCTTCACGCTGAACCCTGTCGCCTACGTCCGCAGCGCCTACTCCGACACGTCGCAAGTGCCCAAAGGGCTCGGCGCGAAACACGAAGCCGAGGGGACGATCGAGTTCCTTCCGGAGCTCGAGGAGGGGCTGACCGACATCGACGGCTTCTCGCACCTTTTCGTGATCTGGGTCTTCGACCGCTCGGATCGCGTGGAGCTCATCGGCACGCCGCCGTGCGACACGACTCCGCACGGCGTCTTCGCCACCCGTTCGCCATTCCGTCCGAACCCGATCGGCCTCACGGTCGTCCAGCTCCTCGGACGCGAAGGCCGTTCTCTCCGCGTGCGCGGCATCGACATGCTCGACGGCACGCCGGTGCTCGACGTGAAACCGTACCTGTCGAGCATTCCGGAGGAGACGTTGAAGCGCGGCTGGCTGGACGCCGTTACCGCGCGAGCTCGCTGACCGCCTGCACCAGGTCGGCCGGATCGAAGGGCTTTGCGACGTGGCGCTGGAAACCGGCGTCGCGAACTTTCGTCTGGTCCTCCTGCCGCGTATACGCGGTGATCGCCACCGCCGGCACGTCGTTCCCGTTCTCGCGAATGCGACGGATGAGCGAGTAGCCGTCTTCATTCGGCATCGCGAGGTCGCTGACGAGGATGTCGGGTTGCCATTCAGTGACGGTGTCGAGCGCCTCGGAAGCGCTGGTGCACTCGCGCACGATCGCCCCGGCGTTCGTGAGCGCTTTCGTCATGATGTGACGCGAGGCCTCGTCGTCATCGACGACCACGATCCGTGCGCCTTCGATCCGCGTCTGCGGGTGGATCGATGCGACCTGGATTGCAGGGCCGATGCTTCCCTGCTGCAACAGCGGGATCGAGACCGTGAACGTCGAGCCCTTCTTCAACCCATCGCTCTCCGCGCGCACTTCGCCTTTGTGGGCGGCGACGATCGAAGACACGATCGCCAGGCCGATGCCGAGCCCTCCGTGACGGCGGCTCGTCGAGCTGTCGGCCTGACGGAAGCGCTGGAAGACGTGCGGGAGAAACTGCGCGTCGATGCCTTCGCCCGTGTCGCGAATCTCGACTTCGGCTGACGCACTGCGGACGCGAGCCGTGACTTCGACACGGCCGCCCGACGGTGTGAACTTGATGGCGTTCGTCAACAGGTTCCAGATGACCTGTTTGAGCCTTGCGCCGTCGCCCTCCACGACGAGCAACGGCGCTGCACTCAGCTCGAGCGCGACGTTCTTCGCTTGCGCCGATGGCTGGACCAACTCCACCGCCGCTTCGACGACGCCTTTGAGATCGAGCGGCTCCATCTCGACGAGGATCTTTCCGGCGACGATGCGTGAGACGTCCAGCAGGTCGTCGATCAGCTTGATCTGATTGACGAGACTCTGTTCGAGCGCGTTGAGCCCCGTCTCGAGGAGCTCGGGATCGCGCGTCTGCGCCAGCAATTTGACCCAGCCGTAGCCGGACGTCAGCGGCGTCCGCAGCTCGTGCGAGAGCGTCGCGAGGAAGTCGTCCCGCGCCTGTTCCGCGCGTTTCCGTTCGGTGATGTCGAGGACGGAGCTGAGGACGCATGCGCGGTTGTCGATCTCGACCCTTGCCGCGCCGACCAGGCAGACGCGCTCCTCGCCGCTCTTCAGGCGAAACCGCGTTTCGGTTTCCGGGATGTGCTTTCCGGCGCGGAGCAACGCGATCCGCTCCTCGCGCTTTTCGGGCTC
Organism: Thermoanaerobaculia bacterium; assembly: GCA_036003305.1. Classification (GTDB taxonomy): domain Bacteria; phylum Acidobacteriota; class Thermoanaerobaculia; order Gp7-AA8; family Gp7-AA8; genus DASXHZ01. Next base: position 5,227 of record DASYSN010000432.1, on the reverse strand, counting down.
CATCCAGAGGTTCAGCGCGAACGGCGTCCTGCCGATCGCCTCCTCGCGCGAGTAGCCCGAGAGGCGGACGAACGCTTCGTTGACTTCGATGAGCCTGCCGTCATCGAGCGAAGTGATCGTGAGAGCGAGCGGGCTGCGGTCGAACGCCGTTGAGAACTTCGCCTGCGATGCGCGGACCGCTTCCTCGGCGTCGCGCCGGAGCCGGTGCAGCCGGAGGTGCCCCTCGACGCGCGCGAGGAGCTCTCTCGCGCTGAACGGCTTCACGAGGTAGTCGTCGGCGCCGGACTCGATGCCTTCGACCTTCGCCTCCTCGCCCGCGCGGGCTGAGAGCAGAATCACCGGGAGGTTCCGCGTCCGCTCGTCGTCACGGAGAGCCTTCAGCAACTGCAGGCCGTCCATGCGAGGCATCATCACGTCGGCGAGCACGAGGTCGGGCATGCGTTCCTGCACCGCCTCGAGCGCCGCGATGCCGTCGCCGACCGCCGTGACCTCGTAGCGTTCGCGCAGGAGGCGCGAGAGGTACTCGCGCATGTCGGCGTTGTCGTCGGCGAGAACGATGGTTGCGCCCTCGGCTTTCTGAGTCGCCGCCCGGCGTGGCGGCCGAATGGCCGGATCGGCCCACCGGTCCGCCTCTTCGATCCAGGCGTCGACGTGGCCCGCGGTCGAGGCCAACGTCCGCGAGACGCCGATGCGGTCGGCCGGAAGATGGTCTTTCCCGGTCGGGATCGTGACCGTGAACGTGCTCCCCATGCCGGCCTCGCTGGTGACGCCGACCGAGCCGCCGTGCAGCCGCGCCAGCTCCTGCACGAGCGCGAGGCCGATGCCGCTTCCTTCGTGCGTCCGGCTCCTCGCGTTCCTGACGCGATAGAAGCGCTCGAACAGATGCGGAACCTCGTCGGCGGCGATGCCGGTTCCCGTGTCGCGAACCGCGAGCGTGACGTGGTTGTCATGCCGCTCGAGCGACACCTCGATTTCGCCGTCGAACGTGAACTTGAGCGCGTTCGAGAGGAGATTGAGAACGATCTTCTCCCACATGTCGCGGTCGACGTAGACCGGCTCGTCCAGCGGATCAAGGAGAAGGCGCAGTCGTAGCCCGGCGCGTTCGACCGCCGAACGGAAAACGCTCGCGAGCTCGCTCGTGTATGCGGAGAGGTCGACCGCGTCGTAAACCGCTTCGACGCGCCCCGCTTCGATGCGCGAGAAGTCGAGCAGTGTGTTGACGAGCTTGAGCAGGCGAAGCGAGTTGCGATGCGCCACCACCAGCGGCTCTCGGGCGGCCGGCGGCAGCTCTTCCAGCGCGAGCACGTCCTCGAGCGGCGCGAGCATGAGCGTCAGCGGCGTTCGGAACTCGTGCGAGACGTTCGAGAAGAAAGTCGTCTTCGCCCGGTCGAGCTCCGCGAGTGACTCGGCGCGCTTCTTCTCGACCTCGAACGCCTTCGCGCTGGCAATCGCCGACGCGATATGGCCGGCGATCAGTGAGACGAACGTGCGGTACGACTCATCGAGCGGCCGGAAGGGGCTGATGCCGGCGATGAGACGTCCGCGCGGAGACTCCTCCCCCGGAATCATCAGCGGCAGCTCGAGTTTCGTCGGGACCGTCTCGTCGCCTTTCGTACTGACTCGCTCCGCGCCGAGGTCGATCGCGACGAACGGAAGGTCGCGCGGGTTTGCGGAGAGGATCTCCACCGCGTTCCGGCACGCCTCTTCCTCCGTCTTCGCGCGGCCCGCGTTCGCCGCCAGTTGACGCAGCGTCTCGAGGCGCCGTTCGCCGATGACGCGCGGCGTCGTCTCCGTGACGGCGGTGAAGATGCCGACCGCGACGCCGTGTTCGTCCGTGATCGGGCTATAGGAGAAGGTGAAGTACGTCTCCTCGTCGAAACCGTAGCGGTTCATGAGGAGGAGCTGATCGTCCGACCAGGTCGCGCGGCCGTCGCGCGTGACCGTCTCGAGCAGCGGTCCGATGACGTCCCAGATCTCGCCCCAAACCTGCCGGCCGGGCGCGCCGAGGGCGTGGGGATGCTTGTCGCCGAGCATGACCGAGTACGCGTCGTTGTAGATCATCGTGAGGTCGGGACCCCACCAGATCAGGATCGGAAATCGCGACGCGACGCAGATCCCGACCGACGTGCGAAGGCTCGGCGGCCACGCGTCGCGCGCGCCGACGGGCGTCGCTGCCCAATCGAATTGCTCGATGAGCTGTTGCAGGGAGGGCATCGGGCCTTCTTTCTGTCCGCTACTTGCAGGAATGAGGCCGAGTCCGCCATGACAAAGTACGCCAGGTAGGGAAAAACGCCCAGCCGTCACTCCTTAAGCAACAGGCAGGAGGCGATCATGGACTTCCTCGAGCGTCTATTCGGCATTTCCACTGACGGCGGAAACGGCGCGTTCGAACTGCTACTCATCATGATTCCGCTCGCGGGCCTCGCGATCCGGCGTCTCTGGCAGAATCGCCGGCACGCCTGATCGCAGCGCCAAGAAGGGAGCCACCATGGCCAAGAAGAAAACCGCCGGCGAGGCGGACGCCCCGCCGCCGTTCGTGTTTCAGGGCACCGTCAAGAAGGTTCGCGCCGCCACGATGAAAGACGTGCCGGTCAGCGACCGCACGGCCATCGTGCACGTCGACGAGGTGATCTCGGCGCCCGCCAGCTTCACGCACCACCAGGGAGAGGACATCACCGTCGAGCTGGCCGGACGAGCCAAAGTCTCGGCGGGCGATCAATTCGTCTTCCACGCCGACAGTTGGATGTTCGGAGACAGCGTCGCATTGCGCGCCGTCAGCCAGGAGAAGCCGAAGCCGGCTCACAGAGCGATGGTCGCTGCCGCGGCCACGCCCGTTGCGCGGCGGATCAAGACCCAGCTTCAGGAACACCTCGACGATGCGGATCTCGTTGTTTCCGGGAGAGTGGATGCGGTCGAGGCTCCGCCTGAAGCGCCCGAGCCCGTACGCCGCGGCATCGCGGCAGCCGCTCCGGCCCCCGCGAGCCGTCCCGTCAGCGAGCACGATCCGAAGTGGCGCCAGGCCGTCATCACGGTCGACGAGACGCACAAGGGCCAACACGCTTCGCGTCAGGTCAAAGTCATGTTCCCATCGAGTACCGACGTCCGCTGGTACCGCGCGCCGAAGTTTCACGCCGGGCAGAGAGCGGTGTTCCTCCTTCACAAGACGACGGTGAAGGCCGACGACCATCGCGAGCTTCGTTCGCTCGCCGCGGCCGCGGGAGCGGAAGACGTCGACGTCTACACGGCGCTGCATCCGGAAGACGTCCAACCGATCACCGATCAGGGCGCCGTCAAGGCGTTGATCGGGTAGGAGAGGGACGACAATGGCAACGAAAAAAACCGCGAAAAAGCCGGCGAAGAAGACCGCCAGGAAGACGGCCAAGAAGACGGCGAGCCAGGTCGTCGTCGTGAACATGATTCCGCGCTCCCTGAGCGGCGAGGCGAATCAGGACAGCGAGCCGACCATCACCGTCAATCCCGCCAATCCGCTGCAGATCGCGGCATCGGCGTTCACTCCCGATCCGGGCCGCGGAAATTTCGCGCCGATCTACACGTCGAACGACGGCGGCAACACGTGGACGCTCAAATCGATCGTGCCGAGCAGCGCCAAGGACGGCTCGGCGACCGCCGACATCACGGTGGCCTTCAGCAGCGCCAGCAACAAGCTGTACGCAGGGATCATCCGGCTGCCGTTCCCCGGCAACAAGACGCGCCTCAACATCCTTCGTACCGACAACTTCCAGAGCGGCACCGCGATGAAGGTGCTCGTCGACCGCACCGGCCAGGGCGTCGATCAGCCGTACGTCGCCGCAACGACCGCGAACGGCAAGGACCGCGTCTACGTCGGCGACAACGATTTCAACAGCACGCCGAACACCGCGACGATCGACCAGACGATGGACGGCGGGAAGAAGACGAAGCCGTCATTCACGTCGGTTCGCATCGAGTCGCGCGCGACCTCGGGACAGGACGGTCCGCCCGTCCGCCCGGCAATCCATTCCGACGGAACGGTCTACGCCGCCTTTCACTCGTGGCGCACGTTCAACAGCAACACCGGTGAAGGGACCGCCGACGTGGTCGTGGTCCGCGACGACAACGGAGGAAGCGGGACGAAGAAGTTTCAGGCGCTCGTCGATCCCGCCGACAACAAGGTCGGCGTTCGCGTCGTCCAGAACGTCAAGTTCAACTTCAACGGATTCCTCGGCTTGCAGCGAACGGGCGGCGACGTCGCACTCGCCGTCGATCCGACCAACAGCGCGAACGTCTGGGTCGCGTACAACGACGACCAGGGGACGAACTACGTCCTCCATGTGCTGCGGTCGACCGATCGTGGACTCACCTGGTCACCCGACGTCCGCACGATCGTGAACGCCCTCAACCCGGCGCTCGCCGTCAACGCGGCCGGCACCGTCGGGCTGCTCTATCAGCAGTTGACCGGCACCGGCGCCAACCAGCGCTGGGCCACGAACTTCGAGACGACGACGAACGGCACGAGCTGGAAGTCGATCACGCTGGCGACCACGCCCGCCAACTCGCCGGCCAAGATCTTCGACCCGTACCTCGGCGATTACGAGCACCTCACGGCCGCCGGCAACGATTTCTACGGCGTCTTCTGCGCGAACAACACGCCGAGCAAGACGAACTTCCCGCAGGGCGTGACGTTCCAGCGCAACGCCGACTTCACGAAGCAGGTCCTCCTCGACGTCGACAACAAGACGCCGGTAGACGTCTCGATCGATCCGTTCTTTTTCAAAGTGACGTCGGCGTAATGGCCATCGGTCCGTTTCGCGTCACCATCCGCGGGAAGACGTATGACGCGATGGCGGACCTGATCCGCAAGCATCGCGTCAGCCTCGCCGGTCATACGGGAAAGAAAGCGCGTGGCGGTTACGTCGTCGATGCGCTCGTCGACTCCGGTCAGATCGAGCGCCTTCGCGCCGACGGGTATCGCGTCGACGTGTGCGAGGACGCGCGGGAGGAGGGGAAGAAGCGGCAGGCGGAGATCCGTCCGTTGGCCGTGCGTGCTGCCGCGACGCACGTTACCGGCGCCGATCATTACCTGACGGTCGACGACGTCGAGAGCCTGCTCGCGAATGCCGCCGCCGCTCCGAATACGGCGTTCACGCAGCTCATCGCCCTGCCGAACAAGACGTGGGAGGGGCGCAAGTGCCACGCGATCCGGATCGGTCACGGCAGTCAGGCGAACCGCCCCGGCATCTACTTCCTC
>DASYSN010000431.1:0-10572 GCA_036003305.1 Thermoanaerobaculia bacterium | reverse complement strand
ACGCTCGGCTCCGCCGACGCTTCGATGAGCACGTCGAAGTTGCCGTCGAGCGACTCGAGATCGGCCGGAGTGCGCACGTCGCCGTGGACGAACTTCGCACCGGCGCGCAGCAACTCGCTGAGGTTCCACTCCGACCCGCGGCGGCGGAGGTTGTCGAACAGCACGACCTCGCTCCCGTCGCGCAGGAAGGAACGTGCGAGCGATCCGCCGACGAATCCGGCGCCGCCCGTGATCAGTACGCGTGTCATTGCACTCGCTCGCTCCGGTACGGTAACCCGATCAGGCCTTCCGAACGATCCGCGGAGCGTCCGCCGCGATTTTCCGACACGTCGAACGCGACGACGTCCTGCCCCCATACCCACGTTCCGACCGCGGCCACCGCTCCCATCCCGATCATGTACCGTCCCGGCCGGAACACATCCGCCGCGAATTCGAATCGCGACGTGAACTCCCCCTCGGACATCCGCGCTTCGGCCGGCGTGTCGTGACACGACGCTACGAAGACACCGTCGCGAAACAACCCGATCTTCAAGTCGACCGTCGGGAACGTCTGCGTCGCGTGCCCGCGCAGCTCGATCGTCGCCGGCAGCAGCGGGTCGACGATGTCGACGATCTTGTCCGCCTGCCGGAACACGAGCGAGTCGAAACGCACGTGCTCCGCGAGCGGGCCGCGGAACTGCGTGTGCTCGAACCCGGCGCCCGCCGACGCGAACGACCGCTCGTACAGCGCGAGACCTTCGGTGACGTCGCCGGCGAACCGCAGTGTGCCGCTTTCGAACACCAGCGTGCGGGTGCAGAGATTTCGAATGGCGCCGAGGTTGTGGCTGACGAGCAGCACCGTCCGGCCGCGTTTCGCGACGTCGCTCATCTTGCTCAGCGACTTCCGCTGGAACGCGGCGTCGCCGACGGCGAGCACTTCGTCGACGACCAGGACGTCCGCCTCGAGGTGCGCGGCGACCGCGAAGGCGAGGCGAACGTACATGCCGCTCGAGTAGCGTTTCACCGGTGTGTCGATGAACTGCTCGACGCCGGCGAACGCAACGATCTCGTCGAATTTTTCGATCACTTCGCGGCGCGTCATCCCCATGATGGCGCCGTTCAGATAGATGTTCTCGCGTCCCGTGAGCTCGGGATGGAAGCCTGTTCCGACCTCGAGCAGCGACGCCAGGCGGCCGCGGATCGTCGCGCGTCCGACGGTCGGCGCGGTGATGCGGCTCAGGATCTTCAGCAGCGTGCTCTTCCCCGCTCCGTTCCGGCCGATGACGCCGATCGCCTCCCCTTCCGCGACATCGAAGCTGACGTCGCGCAACGCCCAGAATCGATCGGCCTCTTCGACACGGCCGGCGAACTTACGGATCCGTTCGAGCGGCGCGCGTACCCAGTCGCTCACGACGTCGTAGAAGGTGGTGTTCTGCCGTTCGGCCACGCCAACGGCGTACTCCTTCCCGAGCGACTCCACAACGATGGCACTCGTCGTCATCAGATGATGTCGGCAAAGCGCCGCTCGACCCGCCCGAAGTAGCTCGCGCCCGCCGCCATCAGCACGAGCGCCGCCGACGTCGACGAGCCGAGCGCGACCCAGTCGAACGGACGGCCGAGGAATGCCGAGCGGAATCCTTCGATCACGCCGGTCATCGGATTGACGTACATGACCCAGCGCCATCGCTGTGGAACGAGGCTGAGCGGAAACACCACCGGCGTCGCGTACATCCAGATCTGCACGATGAACGGCGTGATGTGCGTGAAGTCGCGATACGCCACCGTGGCGGCCGACAAGATCGTCCCGACAGCGAGTGAGAGGACGATCAAGAGCGCGAGCAGAGGAATCGTCGCCGCGAGCCGCGGCGTCCATCCGACGCGATACCAGACCATCATCAGAAGCAGAATCACCGTCGAGACGAGCAGGTCCGCCAGGCCACTGCCGATCGACGAGAGCGGGATAAACAGCCGCGGGAAGTAGACCTTGCTCACGAGCGGAGCCGACCCGACGAGCGACTGCCCCGAGGCGCTGACCGCGCTCGCGAAGAAGGTCCACGGCAGCAGCCCCGCGTAGACGAAGATCGAGTAGGGGTAACCGTCCGACGGCACTTTCGCGAGGCGCCCGAAGATCACGGTGAAGATCGCCATCGTGAGGAGCGGCCGGAGAATCGCCCAGGCGGCGCCGAGGACTGTCTGTTTGTAGCGGACCTTCACGTCCCGCGTTGCGAGGACCCACAGGAGCTCGCGGTAGCCCCACATCTCACGCCAGTTCAGGAGACGCCAGCCTGCCGGCGGCTCGATGACGGTGACACGCTCGTGCGCCGAGGTCTCCGCGGGCATCGCGGCGATTGTACGATGGCGGAGTTGTTCGCTCGAATCCCATCCAGACGCGCGCTGGCCGCCGTCGCGAAGGTGCGCGGCCTCCGCCTCGAACGGCGGTGGCCGTTCTTAACGCGCGCCGCGGGCAAGGCGCTCAACCTCGGATTCGACGATTTGCTCGAACTGCAATGGGCGCGCAGCCGCGACTTCGTCATCGTCGTCGTCGGTGCGTACGACGGCATCGAAAACGACCCGATCAGCCGGTTTGCGCGATCGCATCCCTGTCGCGGCGTACTGCTCGAGCCGCAGCCGGCGGTGTACGACCGCCTCTGTGCGAACCTCGCAGCGTTCCCGAATCTCCAATGTGTCAACGCCGCGATCGATGAGCACTCGGGCGAGCGGACGATGTACAGCATCCGTCCCGGCACCGGTCTGCCCGATTGGACCGAGCAGATCGCAAGCTTCCAGCGCGAGCACGTCGAAAAGCATGAGTCGGGAGCCAGTGGCCTCGCCAAGCAAATCATCAGTCAGCCGATTCGCACGATTTCGTTCGGCGATCTGATCGAGAGCCATCACCTCCGGCACATCGACGTCCTGCAGATCGACGCGGAGGGGGTGGACGCGCAGATCCTGCAGTGGTTCCCGTTCGAGCGGATCCGGCCGGGGTTGCTCCACTACGAGGTCGCGCACATGAAAGATGACGAAGAGCGCATCGTGCGCGAGCGGCTCACCACGTTCGGCTATCGCGTCTTCGTGGCCGATGCGCCGACCGACGCTATGGCCGTTCGTGTCTGAGCCACCACGAGCTGCGTGGATTGCTCGGGATGCGAGTGAATGTGCTCCGTGATCTCCACGAATTGGCTGACGTAGCGATGAAACTCGTCGAACGTCCATTCGCGCATGTGGTGGTCCGAGGACGGTGGGCCGATCTGGTATTGCGAGAAGCGCGAGTAGGCGCGCGCGCGGTCGGGCGTTGACAACACGAGCCAGCGGCCGGTGACCGACACCAGAAAGCGCATCAGCTCATCGGGATCGGGCACATGCTCGATGACGTCCGAGCAGATGACGAGGTCCGCGGGCGGGACGTTGCGGTCGGAGAACGACACCTGTTCCCACTTCCGATCGGGATAGGTCCGGCGAAGGTACTCGAGGGTCTGCGGCACCTCGAAACCGGTGGTGTCGTACGCGCCGAGGTAGTGCACGAGCTTGTACCCCGAGCCGCAACCGACGTCGTAGATCGTGCGCAATCCGCCGCGCTCCGCCAGTTGCGCCGCCCGTTCGTAGACCTCGCGCTGGTATTCGTCCGTCGACGACGTATCGTCGAAGTGCGAGCCGGTGCTGCGATGCACGTAGTCGCCGCGGATGCCGTAGCGGCCCTGCTTGCGCAGCAGCCGCTCGCGCATGACCGCGCGACCGTGGCGCGCAGCGACTCTCAGCTGGTGTTTCAACGTGTCGATCACCCGCGGCTCCTTCCGAATCGCTCCGGGCGCCGGATAAGGCCGCGTCGCAAGATCGTTCGGCGATGACCATTCCTTGTGCACCCAGTCGCGTTTGACGAGCTTCATGTGCAGGTAGCACTTCGGTTCGTAGACGGCGACGCGCGGGTAGTCGTGCATCAGCACTTCGTACAGGTCCCAGTCGGTGTACCGCGTATGGCGCGGGTCGTAACGGAAGATGCGCGACTCGGAGCTGACCGTCGGCTGATCGAGCACGTCCCAGCCATCGAATGCGATGACGTCATTCGAGGCAATCATCGGCCGGACGCCTTCGAGCAGCGGCAACGCGATCATGTCGCCGTCCCACTTGCAGGCGTGACTGAACGTCGTCTGCTCCAGGCACCAGTTGTAGTAGCGCGCGAGGCTGCGCTCGGGGCTCTTCTCGACGAGCTCGAGATAGCCGCCGCCGGCCGGCGCGACGTCGAAGTCGTACTCCACGAGCCTGATCTTCGGGCGATCGGTCATGAGGTCTTCGACCAGCTCGCGCGTGCGGTCGGTGCTGCGGTTCAGGATGACGACGATCTCGTCGAAGACGCGGTACGCCGAGAGGATGCTCGCGACGATGTACTCCTCTTCGTTCCTGCAGCGAAGAAAGGCGCTGATGCCGAGGGGTCGCGGGGCGTCACTCATGGCCGGGATCAGTCTAAACTCAGAGCAATGACCGAAGGCTTGGTCTCGACGATCATTCCGGTCTTCAACCGTTCGACGCTGCTGGTCGAAGCGGTGTCGAGCGCCCTCGAACAGACGTATCCGCAACTCGAAGTGATCGTCGTCGACGACGCGTCCACCGACGACACGCCGCAGGTGATCGCGTCGCTGTGCGAACGCGACGCGCGCGTCCGGAGCGTGCGGCGCGAGAACGGCGGCCCCGGCCTCGCGCGCGAGACCGGCCGGCAGGCGGCACGGGGCGAGTTCATTCAGTACCTCGACAGCGACGACCTGCTGTTGCCGCGCAAATTCGAGCTGCAGGTGGCGGCGCTTCGCGCCGATCCGAGCGCGGGAATCGCGTACGGCATCACGCGGTATCGCGATGCCGCGGGCGACGAGATCGCCTGCATGTGGAAGGAAGCGAACCAGGTCCAGCGGAAGATGTTCCCGTCGTTTCTCGTCTCGCGGTGGTGGGAGACGGTGACGCCGCTCTTCAGGCGCAGCGTGACCGACGCGGCCGGCCCCTGGACCAACCTCCGCCTCGAGGAAGACTGGGAGTACGACTGCAGGATCGCGGCGCTCGATCCCGACCTGGCGTTCGTCGATGAGGTTCTCGCGGAACATCGCGACCACGTGGAGGCGCGCCTCTCGCGCGGAGGAAACGATCCGGAACGCCTTCGCATGCGTGCTCGCGCCCACGTGCTCATCGCCGGGCACGCCCAACGAGCCGGCATCGATCGCAGCCTGCCGGCGATGCAGCACCTCGGACGCGATCTCTTCCACCTCGCGCGGCAGTGCGGCGCGGCGGGACTGCGCCAGGAGTCGCGGGAACTGCTCACCGCCGCCGTCAAGATCAGTGCGGCGCGCGACCTGCGGACGTACAACTTCGTCGCGCGGCTGATCGGCGTCCGCAACGCGGGGACGATGGCAGAGACACTCGACCGTTTCCGCTCGCGATGAAGAACGTCACCACGAGCTTCGTGCTGCCTGTCTACAACGCTGAAGATGTCGTCGCAGGCACCATCGACAGCGTTCTCGCGCAGACGGATTCCGATTTCGAGCTGGTCATCGTCGACGATGGATCGACCGACGGCACTGCGGAGATCCTCCGGCGATACGCCGAGCGCGACGAGCGCATCCGCATCATCAGGCAGACGAATGCCGGAATCACCCGAGCGCTGATCGCCGGCTGCGCCGCGGCGCGCGGTCAATACATCGCGCGCCAGGATGCCGGCGACCTCTCCGATCGACGGCGGCTCGAAGTGCAGACTCGATTCTTCGACGATCCTGAAGTGGTGTTCGTCTCCTGCGCGACGCAGTACGCCGGCCCCGACCTGGAGCCGCTCTGGGTCACGAAACCGACGGGAAAAGCGCTCGAACCGGCCAACGTTCTCGACCTCACGCGGCGTCCGGTGATGATTGACGGGCCGACGCACCACGGCTCCGTCGTCTTCCGGCGCGACACGTACGAAGCGTGCGGCGGTTATCGACGCGACTTCTATTACGCACAGGACTTCGACCTCTGGTACCGGCTGGCGGAGCGCGGAAAGTTCCGAACGACGAATGAGATCCTCTATACGGCACGGGTGACACCCGACAGCCTCTCGGGCGCCGGACGGCGGCCGCAGGAAGCACTTGCCACGCTTTCGATTCGTGCTTTGGAAGCGCGGCAACGCGGCGAATCGGAAGAAGCCGTTCTTGCGTCAGCGTCGCAAGTGAAAAGAGCGTCCGGCCAACGGCGTTCGAGCGCGGAAGGCTTCTACTTCATCGGCGAGGCGCTCAGGCGCAATCGCGACGAGCGGGCCATGCGCTACCTCCGTCGGAGCGCGATGCTGTCACCGCTGTCGCCGAAACATTGGTTCCGGCTCGCGCAGACGGGGTTGTCCTTCCTGCATCGGAAGGCCGGCCTCAAGTACCGATATGACCGTGCTCAATCCTACAGGCGCCGTTTCGGCAGCCGCGCAGCGCTTCGGATTCATCACCAGATCTGGGACTCTGCTCGTGCGCCGCGCGAGGTGCGCGTCCCCGGCATTCGAACGCCCGTAACGCTGCGCAGCGGAACAGCCGACGCGAGCACGTTCGAGCACATCTTCGTCTGGAATGGCTACGATCTGCCCTATCCGACCAACGTGAAATCCATCATCGACGCGGGAGCGAACATCGGGCTCGCCTCGGTCTTCTTCGCCAATCGATTCCCGGAGGCCCGAATCATCGCGTTGGAACCGGAAGCGGGAAATTTCGAGCTGCTCGAAAAGAACGTCCGACCGTATTCGAACGTGATTCCGATCCATGCAGCGCTCTGGACGCACGACGCGATGATCGGATTGGCGAACCCCGACGATCGCGTCGATTCTTACCGCTTCGATTCGGGAGCTACCGCGCACTCGATACAGGCGTTCAGCGTTTCATCGCTGCTCAAGAGATTCGAGCTCTCATCTCTTGATCTCTTGAAGATCGACATCGAAGGGGGCGAGACGGCCATCTTCTCGCAATACGAGCCGTGGATGTCTCGCATACGAGCGTTCGTGATCGAACTTCATGGTGACGCGGCGCGGGCGAACTTCGACCGTGCAACGTCGAAACTCCGCGGCAGGCGCTCCCAACACGGCGAAAACACGCTTTTCGTCCCCGACACCGAATGATGGCCGCCGCCCGACCGCAGATCGTCACGCTGACGCCTCTGAAGAACGACGCGTGGATCCTCCCTCGTTTCCTCGAAGTCACCAGCCAGTTCTCCGACGTCATCATCGTCGCCGACGAAGGCTCGACGGACGGCGGACTCGAGATCCTGCGGCGGTTTCCGAAGGTCATCGTCATCGACAATTCGCGCGGCGACTACGACGAGGCGGCGCGGCAGAACCTTCTCATCGCGAAAGCCCGCGAGGCCGTCCCCCTGCCGCGCATCCTGGTTGCGCTCGACGCCGACGAGATTCTCGCCGCCAACGCGCTCGACTCCGCCGGCTGGCAGGCGATGCTCGGAGCGGCGCCCGGAACGTCGATCTTCTTCGAAAAGCCGAACCTCTATCTCACGCCGCAAGAATGCGAGCGGCGGCCACTCGACTTTCCGGGCGCCTTCGTCGACGACGGCGTCACGCAGCACCGCGCGTTACGGATTCACAGCCGTCGCCTTCCCGCTCCGGAAGGAGGGCCGCAGCTCGTCCTATCGGACGTGAAGTTCCTCCACTACGCCCTCGTGCGCCCCGAAGCGCAGAAGGCGAAGATGCGGATGTACGCGGTGCTCGAGAACGTGATGCAAACCAAGTCACTCTATTGGCGCCGCCGCTATTACTGGTCGCGATCCGTGCTCGAGCCGATGGGATCCATCGAACCAACACCCGAGGAATGGTTCAGCGGCTGGGAACGCGCCGGGATCGACATGAGGAGCATCGAAGACGTTCAGCCCTACTGGCAAGATCTGGCTACTCTCGAAATGATCTTGAAGTACGGCTCACGACGTTTCTGGCTCGATGACATCTGGAAAAAAGACTGGAACGCGATGCTGCTCGAGCAGGGAATGAGCGGACACGTGTCGCCCCCACCCCGATTTCTCCGCACCGCCCTGAACACCGCCCAGTCACTGATCGAGAGCGCCGCATCCCTGCGCCGGCGCCTGCTTACTTGAAGAACGGCTGCCACTCGGTCCCGTGCTTCGGAGCGATGAACTCAGCGGGCGACCAACTGTTTCGCTCGATCACGACCATGAACGGATAGTAAGTGATCGAGTGCACCGCCGCCTGCAGAGGCGTAACGGCTGTCCGCGGCACACCGGCGACGCTACTTGAATGCGACGCGTTGAGATGATCCGCGAGCGCATGCGTGAACGCTGCAAAGTGGCTTCCCTGACCCTGAACATCCTCGCAGATATAGACACCACCCGGAGCGAGATAGGGAAGCAACTCCTCGAGCGTCGTCATCTGCTGTTCCGGCTGGTGCCCGCCGTCGTCGATGACGACGTCGATCCGCGAATGACGCTCTCGGAAGCCCGACCAGAACTGCCGGTCGGCTTGATCGCCGATCTCGATCGCGGTCCACTCGTTCTCATAGACCTTGCACTCAGGCGCGATGTCGACTCCGACGATGTTCGCGCGCGATCCAAGATAGTCGCGCCACATTTCCAGGCTTCCGCCGCTGTAAACGCCGATCTCGACCAGACGGGCGTCCGACCCGACGAACTTTTCCAGATGCCTGTGATAGACATCGAAGTAGTGAAGCCACTTCCAGATGCCACGTCCCTGGTCGTGCCCTTCGAAATAGACTCGCAGAGGGTTCAAATCTTGAGCATCAGCAGACGCCGCAGGAGCCTCGGCGGACTGCGGCCAGTGGCGACTGAATTCGGCCGCCCGTACCGCATCAGGCACTCTTGCTGTGAGCCGGGCGCTCTGCAGCGGTCGCGTTGCGATCGTGTTCAACAGCGCCATCATTGCGTGCGAGTGCGACATGGCTAGCCATCATATTCTCCGACTTCGCCGGGGTTAGGAGGAACGGGACTGAAGATCCTCTTCATGGCCGACTTGCCGCCCGACCCCAACGCCGGCGCCTCGGGCGCCGAGTACGAGACGATCGCGGCGCTGCGGCGTCTGGGGCACGAAGTCGACGACGTGTGGCGCCACGAGATCGCGCACAAGATCGCGCATGGCAATCTTCACATCGCGTTCGAGCTGCCGAAAGAGTACGAACGGATCGCCAGCGAGCGGCTGTCGCGCGGCTCGTACGACGTCGTTCACGTCAACCAGCCGCACGGCTACCGCGTGGCGCGCATGGTCCGGCGTCACTGCCCTCGAACGACGTTCATTCACCGTTCCCACGGCTGGGAAGCGATGGTGCGCGAAGTGCTCGGGCGGTGGCGCCAGGTGTATGCGTGGGAATCGAGAGGTCTGACGCGGCGCGCTGCGTCGGCACTGCTCGCTCCGTTCATCGAGCGCCACGATCGGGAGATCGTCAAGTGGGCCGACGGGCACATCGTCGGCTCGACGGCCGAAGCGGACTTCCTGCGCGAACGAAACGGCGTCGACGAGGCGAAGATCGGGGTCATCACGCAGGCGCCTCCCGCCCTCTACAACGCGACGCCGGTGGCTCCGATGGACGCGAACCGCCTCGCTACCGTTCTCCACGTCGCGCAGTTCGCGTTCTTCAAGGCACCGATGATCGTCGCGGAGGCCATGAACCGGATTGCCGAGCGCCGGCCGGACGCTCGATTCGTCTGGGTCTCGGGGCGCGAGAATCACGACCTGATCGCCGACTTGCTGTCGCCCGACGTCCGGAGCCGTCTCGAGTTCCTCGGCTGGATGCCGCAGGACGCGCTTCGGCGGGTGTATGACCGGGCGGGCGTCTTTCTCTTCCCTTCCTTCTTCGAGGGCGCGGGCAAAGTGCACATCGAAGCGCTCAGCCGCGGTCTCTGCGTCGTCGCGAGCCGCGCCGGCGGGATGCTCGACTACATCCGGGACGGCGTGAACGGCTTCCTCGTCGAGCCGGGCCGCGCCGACTCGCTCGCCGACGTGGCACTCGCCGCGATGGCCGATCCCGACCGGGCGAGTGTCGTGTCGGCAGCCGCCGCACGGACCGCACGCGAGCTCTCGTGGGACCGCGCCGCACGCGAGACGGCGGAGTTCTACCGTCAGCGGCTCGCGGCGAAACTCGCCAGCAGCATGTAGTTCCCGTCCGCCGCTCCGTCGCGCAGGAGCTTCAGCGCATAGCCGTGGCCCGTCAGCAGTTCGACGCAGCGTTCGTGCTGCTGCCAGCCGTGCGTCGAGAGCAGGATCGTCGGATGCGCGTCGCGCAGAACCGCCTCGGCGCCCATGAGGACGTCCGACTCCGCCCCCTCGACGTCGATCTTCATGAAATTGGGACGCGCGGTTCCGCTCGCGACGAGGTCATCGAGCGAACGGGTCTCCACCTCCAGCTCGCCACTCTGCGAAAGACCGCCCTGCGACGGATTGTGCGCGATGGCAAACCGCGCCGTTCCGCTCGTCGCTGCCGCTGCAACGCGAACGATGCGCACGTTCTCACAGCCGTTCAGCGAGACGTGCCGCTCGAGAAGCGCCACGTTTCGCGGGAGCGGTTCGAACGCGAACACCAGGCCGCGCGGACCGGCGAGCGTCGACGCGAGCAGCGTGAAGAATCCCGCGTTCGC
>DASYSN010000430.1:0-4475 GCA_036003305.1 Thermoanaerobaculia bacterium | reverse complement strand
GAAGGTCGCGGCGCTTCAACCTCCCTTCACCGGCACGATCGACCTCGGCGGCCGGCTCGCGCCGCGGCAACTCGTCGCGGTCGGTTACGACGACCGTGGGAACGAGGTCGCGCGCGCGACGCAGGTGCTCAACGTTCCGCACCCTCCCGCCGAAGCGGCGATCGTGCTGTCGGATGGCAACCGGCGGGCCGAGATCCGGTGGATGGAGAAAGCGAACGAGGCGCCGGCCGAGGTGCACCTGAGCGTCGACGGCGAGGCGGTGCCGCTCGACAAGACCTACACGGGCAGCTTGCCGTCTCTCACCGCGGCGAGTCCGCACGTCATCGAGGCGGAGCTTCGCTTCCCGGCGGGTGCTGTCGCGCGCCACGACGTGACGATCGCGGGTGGCGCCTACGCCGGCTCCGTCGATTCCGAGCTCACGCCGGTCGTCGTGCAAGGCGATGCACGGCCGGAACAACTGAGCCGATGCTTCGATGCGCGAGTATCGGCGGTCGAGAAGTCGCGCGCGTTCGTCGTCACGGTCAAGGATCCCGACGCGGGATCGGCGGTCCGTTCATTCGCGCGCGAGTTCCCCATTGCGCAGTGGCAGGAAATCAAGAACATCGACCCTCTCGATGGCGATACGTCGGGAAGCATTCTCTGGCCGGTGATGCAGATGCGGACGCGGGCAGGGAACCCGACGATGGCGATCTACGGCTCCAGCCCGGACTTCGACGCGAAGGAGTTCGGCGTCCTGTGGGCGCTCACGCGCGGGAACCGTTCCCTACCTCTGCGCGCCGAGCGCCGGTACACCGACGCGGTCGCCGTGGCGGGCATGCTCCGGCCGAACGAGGAACACGGCGCGCGGTCGTTCTCTTGCTCGAACCGGGACGCGCCGACGCAAGTTCGCGCGACGCCGCGACCGTTCGCGATTACCTGCGGTCGATCGGCGTGCCTCTGCACGTCTGGGCGCTCGCTCCGACAAAAGACCAGCGGCAGGCGTGGGGAGAAATCTCGGACGTCTCCGCGCCACCACGGCTGGCGGATGCGACCAAACGCCTTCGCGCGGACCTGGCGAGTCAAACCGTGGTCTGGGTCGCGACCGATCCGTGGCACGCGCTGCGCGCCGCGGCAAAACCGTGTCACTGAGAAGGCTGAGCCGCCCCGATCTCGAACGGCTGCTTCGCGAACGCGAGCGATTCGCCGGCTCGCATCAATACTTTCGCCACGTAGCTGCCCGGCGCCAGGTCGAGCGTCTGCTGAATGACGAGATCGGCCGCGGCCTGCGCCGGAATCTCGAATTTCTTCTCCCTCGAGAGCACCGGCACGCCTTTCGAGTTGAAGACGTAGAGCATCACGTTCGCGCCATAGGCCGCACCGAACTGTTTCGAAAGCTGGATGACGGGAACGACCACGTCGATACGGCGTCCGACGACCGAGATCTCCGGCGGCGTCCCGCTCTGCGGCGTATCGTTCTGGATGATGTCGGCCAATCGGAGGCCGTCGAGCGGCGCGGTTCTCGACGAAGCGGCTCCAGCGAAACCCTTCCGAAACGACACGGTCGCGCCGCGAGGAAGGTTCCTGACCCTCACCTCGATGTCATTGCGTGCGTTCGGCACGTCCACCGGCTTGAACCCGAGACGGTACGCGGCGCTGTACGAGGACGACAGTTCATCGAGCGCGGGCGCGAGCGCATTCTTCCAGTGGATCCACTTCCCGCCGGTCACCGCGGAGATCCACTGGAGCGACTCGTTCCCGGAATCGGGTATCGGCGTCTTGCCTGAGGACATCGTCCTCACGTCTCCGGCTCCTGTCGCATTCGCCGTCAGATCGACGGTGTCAAGGAACGCGTTTGCGGAGCGGAACGCCCCCGCCATCTCCGCGACCTCCGGAAACTCCGCGGGGACTCTCCTGCTCTGTGCATCGATGTGGAACCCCTGCGAGAACAGGATGACGTGTTTGTACCCGTCCAGGCCGCGGAGACGCGACGCGAGATCGCCGAGCACGCGCAACTGGTCTTTCGCGAGCGTCTCCGCGCGCGCTTGGTATTCCGGTTTCGGTAGAGCGAGAAGCTCCGTGGCGACGTCTTCGCTCATCAGGCCCGCGCGCTTTCCGTTGTCCGTATCGGATGGGACGACGAACGTCACCCACGCCTGGGCGGTTTCCATCTCTGCGCCGATGATCGATGTGGCGAGCGCGTCGGGCTCTTTGCTCGTACGGAGCCGCAGGATCGCATGGCGGACCGCATCGCGGTCGCGCAGGAACGGGCTCGCGAATACGACGCCGTTCCCGCTCGTCAGCGTCGCCACCGCGAACAGATCGCCGGGCAGCGAGTGATTCACCATCTCGACGGCGGCGTGGCGGCTGCGGTCGAGCGCGGCCGGCCGGTTGTAAACGAGGTCGAAGAGGAACAGAAAGAGGCGGCGGTCCTGAAGCTGGGGCTGCGGTGCCGGAGCCTTTTCGGGCGTCGTGGCGGCGGCCGCGTGAGGGGACTCCGTGAAGTCGACCGCCTCGAAGTAGTCGATCGGCTGACGCTTCCCGTTCACGTACAGCTCGAAGTCGTCTTTGGTGAGATTGCGCACCGCTTTCCCGTGGCTGACGACGTAAACGGGAACGTCGACCTCTTCGACCGTGATCTGTTCACGGACCTGCGCCGATGCGGCGATTGCGCCGCAGAGCAACGTCGCGAGAATCGCCAGGCGGCTAGACGGGAATCGGCGTCGCACTGCCATCGCAAGCCAGTATAGGCCGTTGGCCATGATGGCCGGTACAGCGTTAAACATCACGTACCATTGGTGACACCCTTGCACGCAAGAAGGGAAAAGGAGACTCCGATGAAGATTCGTACGATCGTGTTCCTGACTGCCCTCGCCCTCGTCCTGGCGCTCCCGGCAATGGCGGCCGGCCCCGACGGTGCCGCGATCTATAAGGCCAAGTGCTCCGCGTGCCATGGGGTCGACGGCTCCGGCCAGACACCGGTCGGCAAGTCGATGAAGATCCGCGACCTTCGCTCGGCTGAAGTGCAGAAGCAGACCGACATCCAGCTCACCGACATCATCGCCGGCGGAAAAGGAAAGATGCAGGGCTACGGCAAGACGCTCTCGACCGCCGACATCCAGGCGCTCATCGCCCACATCCGCACGCTGAAGAAGTAGCGCCGCGATATCCTTCGGCAAACACAACCGGTTTCCTTGCGCTGGGAGTCGGTGTCCAACCCTTGGCATCGACTCCGCAGTTGTTCTGTCCGGCAGCGAGAAGGAGCGCCATGTTCGACGATGTCTTGATCGAATCCGGGGCGAGAGACAAGCACAAGGGAACGTGGGTAACCGCGCTCCTCTCTGCCGTCGTTCACGTCGTCCTCATTGGCGGCATCATCGCGGCCGGGTTGTACGTCCACCAGAAGCCGGAGGTCGTCGAGAAACCGATCCACGCGTTCTTTGCGAGCGCTCCCCCGCCGCCGCCTCCACCCCCGCCGCCCGCCGCGAGCTCGCACGTGTCGACTCCGAAGATGACAAAGATCGAGACGCCGAAGATCGTGCCGCAGTTCCACCAGCCGACGCATGTTCCCCAAGAGGTCCCGCAGGTCACGCAGGAGAACACCGACACGAGCGGCGGGCAGGAAGGCGGCGTGGTCGGCGGTGTGAAAGGCGGCGTCGCCGGAGGGGTCGTAGGCGGTGTCGTCGGCGGCGTGATTGGCGGCCAGCTCGGCGGACAGCTTGGCGGTCAGGTCGGAGGAACGGGCGATCAGCCGATGCGGGTCGGCGGCGACGTCCAGGCCCCAACGACCATCTCGCGCATCGACCCCCAGTACACCGAGGCGGGACGGAAAGCGCGGATCGAAGGGATCGTCGTCATCGAGGCGGTCATCGATCGCAACGGCGACGTCACCGACGCGCGTATCCTCAAACCGCTTCCGATGGGTCTCGGCGACTCAGCGCTCGAAGCCGTCAAACGTTGGAAATTCAAACCGGGAACGCTCAACGGTCAGCCGGTTCCGGTGTATTACAACCTGACCGTGACGTTCCGGCTTCAGTGACGTAGAAGAGAGAGACAAAAAGGAGTACCCGATGGAAGGGATGAACACGAATTTCAGCCTCCTCGGCATGTGGTCGACGATGAACTGGGTGGCGCGAGGCGTCGTGATCGTGCTTGCGATCATGTCGATCTGGTCGCTGACGATCGCGATCGAACGCCTGCTGCGCTTCCAGCGCGCAAAGAAGGAATCGCTCACGCTGGCCCGCGAAGTGACGCCGCTGCTCGCGAAGCACGACCTCGAGTCGGCGATCAGCCGGACGCGCGACAAGCGCTTCAGGCACTCGCACCTGGCTCGCGTGCTCAACGCGGGGCTCACCGAGTTCCAGTACGAGATGACGCAGCAACTCCCCGAGGACTTCGACATCGTCGAATCGGGCAAGCGCGCCATCGACCGCGAGACGCTGATGGCGACCGCCGACATGAAGAAGGGTCTCGGCAACCTCGCCACGATCTCGACGACC